>JAZGEV010000035.1:0-9394 GCA_036478895.1 Flavobacteriaceae bacterium
TTGAATAGTAGTTTTGGCTTACTTTTTGAATATTAAAAACTAAATAGTACAATTATGAACGAAGAAATAGAATTTATTATAGATAGTGCCAAAGAGCAAATGGAAAAAGCAATTACTCATTTAAAGCACGAATTTTCAAACATACGCGCTGGTAAAGCAACTCCTGTAATGCTTTCGAGCGTAATGGTAGATTATTATGGCTCTTTAACACCATTAAGTCAAGTTGCCAACGTTAATACACCAGATGCTCAAACAATTACTGTGCAACCTTGGGAGAAAGCAATGTTGCAAGAAATAGAAAAAGCAATAACAAATGCCAATCTTGGATTTAACCCAATGAACAATGGTGAAAGTATCATTATTAATGTGCCTGCATTAACCGAAGAACGCCGTTTAGAATTAGCGAAAAGAGCTAAAGCTGAAGCGGAAAATGATAAGGTTAGTATCCGTAATGGAAGAAAAGATGCTAATAATGAAATTAAAAAATTAGACATGTCAGACGACATGAAAACGAATGCTGAAGATAGTATTCAAACACTTACAAATAAATACACAAATACAATTGATGAATTATTTAAAGTGAAAGAAATTGAAATAATGAAAGTATAACCGTTAAATTGCTTTGAAAAACACACTTACTTTTATATTAATACTTTTTACAGTATGTACATTCTCTCAAAAAGATCCTAATGTTTATGATTTTTTTGGTGGAAAATCATACGATAATACCACGCTATTTTTTAGATTAGTTTTTGAAATTAATGATGGAAAAATAGCCGGTTATATTTTTACAGATGAACAAGGCTCTAATGCAGAAAAATCCATCATAGAAGGTACTTTCAATTATAAAACAAACCGCATATCATTTAAAGAAACTCGAAAGTTAATAACAAAAGCAAGTCAAGGATTTGATGAAATGTGTTATGTAAATGGTAATTTGTTATTGGAGTTAGATCCTAAAGTAAGTAAAATAAAAGGTTCTTTTATAGAATTAAATGCTATTGAACAAGCATGTAGAAAAGGTGAAATAAGTATCATTAGTGTAGATTCTTATTTTAGATTGAAAGATAAAATTAAAGAAGAAACGGATATTTTAGTAAAAGAAGAACCTGTTCTTGAAGAAAAAGCCATTGCTGTAACTTTAAATGATGCTCAAAAGGATAAAATAATTATTCCAAGTTTTGAAACGGACAAAAAGACGGTAATTAAACAAGGCGATGACATTACAATTTTATGGAATTCAGATACTTTTAAAATGATTTTATGGGATGAAGAGAAAGAAGATGGCGATAAAATTACTATTGAATTTAATGAAGAAATTTTACTAGATAAGTACTATTTAAAAAACAAAAAAAAGACCATAAATATAGCACTTGAAGACGGTGAGAATACAATTACATTTACAGCAAATACCATTGGAAGAATTGGTAGTAATACAGCAAGAATTGATTTATTTGATGATGAAATTAAACATCAAATTATCTCAAAATTAGAATTAAATGAATCAGTTGTAGTTAATTTACAACGCAAAACACAATAAGCAATGAAAATAATAAAATTACTAGTATCCATCGTATTATTTCTACAAGTATCAATTGTAGTAGCACAAGATTACTCTTTTATTTCGAAAGATTTACATATAATGGATCAAAATGAAATGATAGTAAATGAAGTGCAATTTACAAGTGATATATTAATGTACGATGTTGAAGGTAATGAAATAGAGCCTTCGCAAATGAATGACTTAATGGAAAGTCCTAATTTTGTGCCAATTATTTATGGAGATAAAAATCATGAAGCCAAAGCAATAGTTTTTAGACCTGCAACTGTAGAGGAAAAAGAAGCTATTAAAAAAGAAAATGCTTTAGATCCTAATGCTAATTTTGTACCAGGTTCGTTCTCTACTTATTTTACAGCAAAAGATATTAATGGTAACGAAGTGTCATTAAAAGCATTAAGAGGTAAAGTTGTTGTCTTAAATTTTTGGTATAACGATTGTACATCTTGTATAGCAGATTTTCCTGCTTTGAATGAATTGGTAGACAAATACAAAGACGTTGTTTTTGTAAGTATCACTTTTGATACTAATGAAAGTGTCAAAAAAGTATTGCAATCCAATCCTTTTAACTATACAACCATAGCAAATAGCGAAAAAATATTAATAGAATACGGTACGTTAGCATTTCCAACACATTTAATAATTGACAAAACAGGTGAAATAGTATTCAGGAAAATTGGTACTTTTATTGAAGAAATGGATGCTAAAATTGGCATTCTTTCTAAGAAGTAGCTTGAATTTTAAGGTTTTATTATAATATTTAGGATTTTCTAAAAGTGTCTAAATTGGTTTTATTATGCTATTTTATATTCAGGATTTTCTTTAGCGATAAGCGCTCTAACCTTTGATGGAATAACCATAGTAGCAATGTAAACTAATAATGCAAAAACTACGAATCCCGTTGCAAATAGTAAAGAATAATCTTGAAGCAAGCTGTTTTTAAAATTATCATCTGAATATATATAAATAATGTGAAAAGGTATTTGCATTGCGCTACCAAAGTCTCCCAAATTTGTTATAATTTCTTCAAAATACCATTTTTTATCCGTTTCTAAAACTGTCTTTTTTATCCTTTTTGTGTTTTTATAACGATGATACAAAGGATAAATACTCACTAATAGTATTGCGCCTAAAATTAGTTCTCTGTTAAAACTGATGTTTTTCAATAAAAAACTAACTGCCCAAATAAAGCTAATTGTTACGGTGATTTTTGGAATGGTTAAAAAAGTGATGAATTCTTTCCATATCATTTTACGATATTTTTTACTTAAACTTGCGCTACGTTCATCTATAACTTCCATAAAACCACAAACGCCAAATTTTTTAAATGACTTATTCTTTGCATTTTCAAATGTTAAATTTGGTTCTTGTATCCATATTTCCTCAATATCATTGGCTAAATGATCTACCAATTCACTTTGCAAGTCATACCAATAAACATAATGATCACGTGTAAACTTATAGAGGTTTTCAATTTGAGATTCAGAAATTAATTTTCTATCCATTCTAATTAATTTTAAATTTTGGATTCACAATAAACTGCATGTTCTTAATAAAGGCTTCAAGTTCGGCTAAACGATTAGCAGTTTCTTTTGAACCTTGCTCAGTCAATTTATAATACTTTCGCATACGATTGCCAATTTTTAATATTTGTACATCCAAAAAACCCTCGGCTTCTAATTTATGTAAGGCTGGATATAAAGCGCCTTCGGTTATTTTTAATTCGCCATTGGTAATGTCTTTCACTTTTTGCGTTATTTCATAACCATACATTCTATCATTTTTCTCTAATAAATTTAGAATAATGGTTTGTAAACTGCCTTTGTATAATTTGGAATTTGCCATACTACAAATGTATACATAATATTCTTATGTATAAGATGTTTAGGTATCTTTTTACTCAAAATTATTATATGCCATTTCTTAGAAAGCAATAATCTGAGTTTTTGAATAGATTCCTGCTTTTACAGGAATGACAACTGCACTTGAATCATCAAAAAAAATAATAAAAACTAACTCAATTCACGCAACAATAATTCTAAACTTTTAATTGAAGCCTTTTCAATCACTCTTTCTCGGGGTTGTCCAAAATTATATTCCTTAACAATTGTTTTGTTTGGTGTGGCAATTGCAATAAAAACAACACCAACACTTTTGTCGGTTTTATCGGTTGTTGGTCCAGCGTTTCCTGTAGTTGCAATCGCAAAATTGGTTTTGTAGATTTTTTTAATACTTTCTGCCATCGCTTTAGCAACTTGAGCACTTACAACACTGTATTTTTCAATCAATTCTGGATTAATATTTAAAAACGCCGTTTTAATACGCGTGTTATAACTTACAATAGAGCCTACAAAATATGCAGATGAACCTGGCACAGAAGTAATTATTTTTGCAATATTTCCACCAGTACAACTTTCTGCAGTTGCTAAAGTTTGCTTGTTTTTTGTAAGGATTTTTCCAAGCACTTTTTCAAGAGGTTCACTGCCTTCTGTTCCAAAAGAAATGTCACGCACTAGATGATGTAATTCAACAAAATTGGAGTTGATTAATTGCTCTAACACGTTTTTATTCGTTCCTTTGCCAGACAGGCGCAATCGTGTTTTTCCATAAGATGGTAAATAGGCTAATTTAATCTCTTGAGGTAGTTTTTCTTCAAAATTCACCAATCGTTTAGCAATTTTACTTTCTCCCAAGCCGTACGTTATTAATGTTTTATGGAAGATGAAAGGCAAATTAAAACTTTCTTGTAGTTTGGGCAAAACATTATAATTCATTAAACCTTTCATTTCATTGGGTACGCCAGGTAATGAGATTACAAGTTTTTCGGATTCATTAAACCACATGCCAGATGCTGTTCCAAGTTGATTTTTTAAAATAATGGCTTTACTTGGCAACATTGCTTGTTGTAAATCTTGCTCAGTATACTGATAGTTAACTTTGGCGAATAGGTGTTTTATATGTGCTTCTATGGTCTCATTAAAAACTAATTTATCTTTAAAATAGCTGGTAATAGTATGTTTGGTAATATCATCCTTAGTAGGACCTAATCCGCCAGTTAAAATAATGATATCTGCATTTTTTTCAGCTAAAGCAATGGTGTTTAAAATATGGTTTTTGTCATCTTGTATCGATGTTATCTGATAAACAGAAATACCTATTTCATTCAATTTTTCTGCAATCCATTTAGAATTAGAATCTAATATTTGTCCAATTAAAATTTCATCGCCTATGGTAATTATTTCTGCTAGCATAAAGTTACATCTTTAACATTTCAAATTTAATTAAAAATCACAACTAATTGTTGAAAACTTAACAATAATTATTCATTTTTTCCAAAATTAAAAACCCAAAACTATACTACCTTTGGACAACTTTAACTTAAACAAACAAACCAATGAAATTTTTCATAGACACGGCAAATTTAGATCAAATAAAAGAAGGACAAGCACTTGGAATATTGGATGGTGTAACAACCAATCCATCTTTAATGGCAAAAGAAGGCATTACTGGCGAGCAAAATATTATCAATCATTATAAAAAAATATGTGATTTGGTAGATGGCGATGTTTCTGCTGAAGTTATTGCAACAGATTATGATGGTATGATTAAACAAGGTGAGGAATTGGCTGCGTTAAATCCTCAAATAGTGGTAAAGTTACCAATGATTAAAGATGGTATAAAGGCGTGTAAATATTTTTCGGATAAAGGTATAAAAACCAATGTAACTTTAGTGTTTTCTGCTGGTCAGGCTTTACTAGCTGCAAAAGCTGGCGCAACTTATGTGTCGCCATTTATTGGTCGTTTGGATGATATTTCTACAGATGGTTTAAATTTAATTGCCGAAATAAGGTTAATTTATAACAACTACGGTTTTGATACCGAAATTTTAGCAGCTTCTGTTAGACATACAATGCACATTATTGACTGCGCAAAATTAGGAGCAGATGTTATGACTGGACCTTTAAAAGCGATTGAAGGTTTAATGAAACACCCGTTAACGGATATTGGTTTGGCTAAATTTTTAGCTGATTTTAAGAAAGGAAACTAATTTTCACAAGCTTTATAAAATTAAACTAATTGATTTTACTTAACCTGCTAGTTTTTTAATTAGCAGGTTTTTTTTGCTTTATTTTAATTAAATTTGTTTTTAATAAAGAACAATATCAATGTTATCAAAAAAATATTTAAACACCTTTTTAATACAAACAATTCTTATGTGCTGGTTGTTTTCATATGTTGGCTATTCACAGCAAACAGATGTTGAAAATAACATACTTAAATATTGGAATTATAGAGATCGATTGGTGAAAAATTTTATTGTTGTTGGTCCAGAATCTGGACAAAGTTTACCATTTGGCACGCGTAGCGAAAGAGGTAAAGTGAAATTAAGTCAAGGTGAAGGTCCAATAATGCTAGGTCATTATATAGGCGTTTTAGCAACCGAGTATAAATTACTACATCAAAATAAGGAAGACACGTCGCAAACCCTAAAAGAATTATATTATGCTTTATACGCTTTTAACAGGTTAGATTTAGTTGCCGAAACTGTTAACGGTTATAACAAAAAACCTAAACTGGATGGCTTTTTTGTCCGTGAGGATTACCCATCAAATTTTGTTGAAATTAACCCAAGTATTAATGAAAACGCTATTGATAAAAAATCTTTTATTACAGGAAGTGGAAAAGCATTAAAAGTTAAATGCACCACACATAAAGGCGACAAATTTTGTGGTGTTCGTAATGATGATAATTGTAAAACAACTGAAAACCCACAAGGTTATGCTGTAAAATACAATCACAGGCCAATGTCTTTAGATCAAATTTTAGGTGTTTTATTAGGCGTTTCTTTAGTGAATACTATGGTGGATGAAAATGCTGTTTATCTTGATAAACAATTCCAAGATAATGAAATTTCTATAAAAAAAGAAGCGCAAAACATAGCAGGCAGAATGATTTCGTATGCAAAAAAATACCATTGGACACCAAAAGAACCTGATGGCGATTACATAGGCGATTGTGGTTTTAATAAATCCAAACCTAACTTTTTTAAGAACAATGTAACGATGTTGGTTTTCTCTCGATTTTTCTCTAAAATTGGTAAAAACATCAATGGAAAAAGATATTCATACATTCCGTTTATCGATATTTTTGATGGTGTTGGTTCCATACAAGGCGATAATTTAAAAGGTGCTTTTTATAACCGAAGAATGTACATAGAAATGATGACCTTAAGTAACAAGGACAATAATCTATTTTTATCAACAGCAAAAAGAGTAAAAAAAGCCTCTTTAAAATACAATTGGGAACCTTTCTATTATTCATTGGGCATTTTGCTACATACCTGGAAAGAAGATGTTGGAATCAAAACCCAAACTTTACAACTTCTAAACGCAGCGCCTTTTGATGGACCGTTTTATCATGGCTTAAACGATTTTTCTAAAAGTGGTTGGGCAACAAAAAATAGATTTTCTGCTACATTGGGAGAACAATATAATGGTTCTCGATTCTCGGAAATTACGGGGAATTATATTGGGTTAGATTATATGTTGCTTCACAATATGTACTTATTAGCTTATGGGAAAAGCACACTACAATATGGTGAATTAAAAAACAAAAATGCAACAAATCACATTCTAAAACCATATAAGATTACTCAAGACAAATGTGTAATTTCTAAAAAACAATCCTGTAAAGAGCGTTATAAATACTACACATTTATATACAAATTAAATCTTAAAAGTTGTAAATTAACGAAAAAAGAATGTAAAAAAATGGCGACAACAAATGTAAACAGAGCATTTGGAATTCAATTTGATCCAAAAAGCAACCAGTGTAAAACTGCTGTTTTTAAAGAAGCATGTAAGAAAGAATAAAGTACTAATTTTTTAACTCTTCTAATATTTTTTTAGCTTCAGATATGTGTTTTTCTGCTTTTCGCATACTATTAAAAACATAAGCTACTTCGCCTTGTTTATTTATAACATAAGTAACTCTTCCTGGAATTGCACCCATAAAACTAGGAACCCCAAATAATTTACGTACTTCTTTTTTGGTATCAGCAAGTAAAGTAAATGGTAGTTTGTATTTTAAAGCGAATTTTTTATGAGAAGCAACATCGTCACTACTTATACCAATAACCATAGCGTTAAGATCTGTAAAAACTTCAAATTCATCGCGAAATGCGCATGCTTCTTTTGTACAACCTGGCGTATCATCTTTGGGATAAAAATAAATAACCATTGCTTTTTTACCAATATAATTAGCCGATGTAAAATCGTTGCCATCTTGGTCTTTTAATGTGAAATTGGGTAATTTATCGCCTATTTTAAGAGGTGTTTTCATCATAAATTTATTTGCTGATATTAATCCTAATCCAATAATAGCGATTAATAATATGATTTTTTTTACCATTATCCTTTATATGTTACATAGTTTCTTGCCGTTTCAAACAAGGTGATTTCTAGATCTAATTCCGAATCAATTTTTGCTCTTAATTTATTAAAAATAACAACACTAATATTCTCTGCCGTTGGGTTTAATCCATCTTTAGGGTTAAATTCTATTAACTCTTCATTTAAATTTTTATGATCAAAGTAATCTTCAATTTCGGTTTTAATAAGGCTTTTAAGAATTTTCATATCCATTACAAAACCTGTTTTGGGATCAATTTCACCAGTAACTGCAACAATTAAGTCATAATTATGTCCATGATAATTAGGGTTAGCGCATTTGCCAAAAACTTCAGTATTTCTATCATCGCTCCAGCTGTTATTATATAAACGATGCGCTGCGTTAAAATGTGCTTTTCTATGTACAGTAACTATTGGCATGTGCTCTTTTTATTTGATGAAATATCAATCTGACTTAAATATTCTTTAAAGATTATCTTAAACCAAGCTGTATATTTAGTCGACTGTTGTTTTATATCATTTTCGATATCTTCTAATGACATCCAACAAAAATCACCGACTTCTTCTTTATTAATTTCTGGATCTTCATTATAATGACCAATCATTACGTGGTCCAATTCGTGCTCTGTTAAACCATTAGCAAAAGGTGCTTTGTAAATAAATGAAAATACGTCTTTAAGATCACACTCAAAACCCATTTCTTCCATTAAGCGACGCTTTCCTGCTTCTAAATTTGTTTCGCCATTGCGTTGGTGACTACAACATGTGTTGGTCCATTCGTTTGGCGAATGGTATTTATGCTTTGCACGTTGTTGCAATAACAGCTCTTTTTTATCATTAAACACAAAGACTGAAAATGCACGATGCAAAACTGCTTTTTCATGCGCTTCCATTTTATTCATCAATCCAATTTGTTCATTTTTTTGATTGACTAATATGACCTTTTCTTCTTTCTTCAAGGTAGTATTATTTAGTTTTTTTTAAAAAAAGCTTCTATTGCTAACCGATAACCATCCAAACCAAAACCTGTAATTAAACCCATGCAATTTGGTGCAATGTAGGATTTATGCCGATAATCTTCTCTAGAAACAACATTTGAAATATGTACTTCAATAACCGGTGTTTTAATTGCTTTTACAGCATCTGCAATACCAATAGATGTATGCGTATAGGCAGCCGCATTTAAAATAATACCATCAGCATCAAAACCTACTTCTTGTAATTTGTCAATTAGTTCGCCTTCAATATTCGATTGAAAATAAGTAATATCTACAGCTTTAAAGTTTGCTTTTAAAACAGATAGGTATGTTTTAAAGGACGTGTTTCCATAGATACTAGGTTCTCTTTTCCCTAGTAAATTAAGATTTGGTCCATTTATAATACATAATTTCATTGGGTAAAAATACTCTTTTTTTTAATTTAAATC
>JAZGEV010000036.1:0-10684 GCA_036478895.1 Flavobacteriaceae bacterium
AATTCTTTTCCTAAAGAACACGCATCATCGCAAATTTTCCAACTGTTGTAATTTACGGCAGAAAATTCCGAGTAATCTTGTACTCTTACTGGATATAAGTGACAAGAAATAGGTTTTTTCCAAGTTATCTTTCCTTGATTATATGCTTCTTCAATAGCACAAAGTGCTACTTTTTTTTCATCAAAAATAACGTAAGCACAATCTTTTTCATCTATTAAGGTAGTTTCATGTTCACCATCTTTATTTGTTGTATAAATACCTTGCTTCTCAATTTCTTTAATTCCCTCAGGACGCATAAACGGTTTTACTTTAGGGTAAATATCGCGCATTATTTGTAATTCACTTTCCTCCAATGGTGCACCAGCATCACCGTCAATACAACATTGTCCTTTACAGGCAGACAAATTACAAACAAACTCTTTTTCAATAATATCTTCCGATACTATGGTTTTTCCTATTTGAATCATACTGCAAAAGTAACTAAAATAAAAAAGTGTCCAAAAAATATTTAAGGACACTTTATATAATTCGTTAATTTTTAATTACAAAGCTTGCACAGCTACCGTTAAATCAAAATCAATTTTTAATATTAATGTACTCATTTCAGTAGCGTTTGTGCTTCCAGTTACATTAATATCCAATTGCTTTGCGTTCTTTAACTTATTAGCCAAAATAGTTAGTTTATCAACATCGTTTATTGGGAAAGTCGTTTGTGATTGTATGTCGTTAACAAAAGAATTGTGTGTGTATGGTCCAAAAATTTCACCTTCGGATGCTAAAGAAACTTCACCTCCAACAGTATCACTAGTTCCTGTAAAAGAAATTACTTTATATTTTATACTGTTTATTTTTACGTTTTCTATATGATTAAGATAATCATCTAAATCTGTATTCTCAGAAAAATTTATACTATAAGGCATTGTTATTTCACCACTTGCAGGAATTGATAATGTGATTTCTTTTGTAAAACTAGTATTTACGTCTAGTATTGTTAACTCATCATCGCAAGACGATAAAAAGAAAAAACACAATATTACAAAGGATAATTTTTTAACTGTTTTCATTATTTTGATTTTAATGTTAATAATACAAAGTTAAGCTATTTATTTTGAATAATTTAGGGGAAAAATCCCCTTTATTATGATTGTTTATTAAATACTGTAAAATAGTCATAAAATTTAATTGTATTTTTGAAATATAATTTACTTTTGCCAGAAAAAAAAATCTAAAAATGGACTACTTTATATCACTATTTGAACATTTAATTTTTAAAGAAATATTAACTGCCTCCTTAGTATTATTTGCAGTTATTGATATTGTAGGAAGTATTCCTATAATTATTGATTTACGCCAAAAAGTAGGTCATATACAATCGGAAAAAGCGTCAATTGTAGCTAGTATTATTATGATTTTGTTTTTATTTATAGGTAAGGAAATTTTAAACTTAATTGGTATTGATGTTAATTCATTTGCAGTTGCAGGTGCATTTGTGATTTTATTTTTAGCATTTGAAATGATTTTAGGAATTGAATTATTTAAAGACGATTCTCCCGAAACAGCCAGTGTTGTACCTTTAGCATTTCCATTAATTGCAGGTGCTGGAACAATGACTACCTTATTATCTCTAAAAGCAGAATATCACAACATAAATATTATTATTGCTATTATTGTGAATATGATTTTTGTGTACGGAGTTTTAAAATCATCCAAAAAAATAGAAAATTTCTTTGGTAAAGGCGGTATAGCAGTTATTAGAAAAGTTTTTGGAGTAATTTTATTAGCCATTGCTGTAAAATTATTTGCAACAAATGTGCAATTATTGATTCAATAAATAAAAAGAATTATCGCCGGAATTTACATTCACATACCATTTTGTAAGCAAGCTTGTCATTATTGTGATTTTCATTTTTCAACGTCTTTAAAGAAAAAAGATGATTTGGTAAAAGCCCTTGCAAAAGAATTGATACTTCGTAAAGGTGAGATACATACTCCAATAGAAACCATCTATTTTGGCGGTGGTACGCCTTCGCTTTTATCTGCTATAGAAATTGATTTTTTATTACAAACCATTGATCATAATTATGAAATTACATCAAATCCCGAAATTACTTTAGAGGCCAATCCCGATGATTTAACCAAACAAAAAATAATAGAATTAGCCAATTCTAAAATAAATAGATTAAGCATTGGTGTTCAATCGTTTTTTAACGATGATCTAAAATTATTAAACAGAGCTCACAATGCAACAGAAGCTATTAACTCATTAAAAATAGCCACAAAATATTTTGATAATATCACGATTGATTTAATTTATGGCATACCAAATTTAGATGAAGAAAAGTGGCAAAAAAATCTACAAATTACATTTGATTTAGACGTAAATCACATATCTAGTTATGCTTTAACAGTTGAACCTAAAACAGCTTTATTTCAGTTAATTAAAGAAAAAAAATATCCAAAATTAGATGAAGAATTAGCCTTAGCACATTTTAACATTTTGGTTGAGGAAACTCAAAAAGAAAATTACTTGCATTACGAGGTTTCAAACTTTGCAAAAGAAGGTTATATTTCCAAACACAACAGCGCCTACTGGAATGGAATAAATTACATTGGTATTGGGCCATCTGCACATTCATTTAATGGAAAAATGCGCAGTTGGAATATCAATAACAACACAAAATATATTAAAGCCCTGCAAGAAAACAATTTACCTAGCCAACAAGAAACGCTCTCTAAAACAGAATTATATAACGAAACTATAATGATTGGTTTACGAACCTCTTGGGGAATTTCATTAAATGATATTGAGCTAAAATTTGGAAAAAAAATAAAAGAAACCTTATTACAAAACATTAAAAAACATCTTAAAAATAAAACATTACAACTAATTAATAATCAACTTTCAACTACTAAAAAAGGAAAGTTTTTGATTGATGGTATTGCTTCTGATTTATTTTTCATTTAAATTAAAATAGGAACTATTTTTAAGCATAAAAATAATCTCCAAAACACCATTCTTCATTATTTTAATATCAATTAATTTTACACTCTTAAAGTTATTCACATTTTACTAACCATCAATTAGTTAACATTGTTATTAAATTAATGTTAAGATTCCTTTTTAGTATTAAATTTTTAGTTTATATAATGTATATTTGCAGTAACATTTTATAAAACACATTTAAAAATATTTTAACATGAAAAAAATTTACTTTTTATTAGTTGCTATCTTGGTAACTAACTTATCATTCGCTCAAGGGAATGAAGATTTTACAAATTTAGCCGCAGGTAATAGTTATTCTGATGGTAGCTTTACTGGTAATAATAGTATTACTTGGACTTATACTGCGTCTAGAGATGCTATAGAAAACGATGGCGGATTGCCTGTTGCTGGACAAATGCCAGCTTTAATGCTTAGAAGAGTATCTAGTAATAGTGCCTTAGTTTCCTCAACTATAAGTGGAGGAATAGGAGACTTTTCTGTGAAATTATACAAACAATTTACAGGTGGTGGAGATAGACAAGTAGAATTATTCGTAAATGGCGTATCTAAAGGTACATCTACAGGTTTTGATGATTATAATGAACACGTTTTTTCTGTAACTGGAATTAATGTTGGAGGAGATATTACCATTGAGTTAAAAAACATATCAGCAAAACAAGTTGCAATAGATGATATTACTTGGACTGCATTTGCAGGAGCTGCAATGCCAGCAATGAGTATTAATTCTCCATCGGAAGGTGAAGTTTTAAATTCTGGTGATGTGACAGTTACTTATGGAATTAGTAACTTTAATGTTGCTACTGCAGGAATGGGTGATGGTCATTTCCATTACGAATTAACCGGTCCAACTGCAATTGCATCTACTCCAGTATATTCAAATACAGGCTCATTTGATATGAACGGATTAATGCCAGGTGATTATACTTTATTTATGGATTTAAGAGATGATGCTCATGCGTCATTAAATCCTGCCGTTGAAGCAACAATTAATTTTACTGTTCGTGCATTTACTACTGTAGCAGATATTGCTGCGCTAAGAGCAGGTACAACTGGAGATGGTTATGAATTAACTGGAGAAGCTCTAATCAACTATGAACAATCTTTTAGACATCAAAAATGGATTCAAGACGCTACTGCTGGTATCTTAATTGATGATAATGCTGGTAATATTACTGCTGGTGTAAGAGGTGACGGACTATCTGGTATTAAAGGAGTTTTAGGAGAATACCAAGGCATGTTACAATTTATACCTGCAATGGATGCAACACTTGTATCGCCTTCTACAGTTACAATTACACCAGAAGAAGTAACTTTTGCAGATTTAAATGCAAATCCAAATGATTATGAAGCTGAATTAGTAAAAGTTGTTGGTGTATTACTTGCAGATACTGCTGGTGGTGATGGTAACTTTGCTAACGGAAATCAATATCCTATGACTCAAGGGTCTGATAATTTAGATTTTAGAACAAATTTCTATGGTGTAGATTATATTACTACAGCTTTACCAACAACTGCTCAAGACATTGTTGGTTTAATTGGAGAAAGATCTAGTGGTTATTTCTTTGCAGCAAGGGATTTAGCAGATTTTCTAACTGTTAATGCACTAGAAAATAACGCTATCAAAGGTTTTGTAATGTATCCAAACCCAGTAAATAATGGAACATTAAACATAACTACATTAAATAATTTAGATAAAAATATCCAAATTTTTAACATCTTAGGGAAACAAGTATTAGCAACTACTATAACTGGAACAACAGTAAATGTAGCTGACTTAAATGCTGGAATCTACTTAATAAGAGTTGAAGAAGCTGGAAGTTTTACAACAAGAAAATTAATGATTAAATAATTAACTTTCTTTTAAAAAATTAAAAGCCTTGAAAATAAATTTTCAAGGCTTTTTTTTGTGTTTTAATATTGATTATTTCTTACTGAAATTACTTTTTATTATAAAAAGACACTAAGCATCAATACGGTTATTAAACTTAAAAACAATTGGCTACTTTTTTATAAAGATCCCATTAAACTTTAATTCATTTTAATAATTACTCAAAGCTTAAGAACAATATCAGTTTAAGCATATCGATACACTAATATAAACAGTGACAATAATGTTAGTTCGATCGGTATTTACACAACGTTTAATAGTGCTAGAAGAATTAAGTGTTTCTAAAAGTATTGTTTCCTTAAGTCAGGAAAAAAACAAAATTTTAAAGAACCAAATTAAAAATTATTATGAATAAAAAAACTCGCTCCAAAAAAGGAACGAGTTAGTATCATAAAAAAGGTTTGGTAACTTTTTACAATATTACTTTTTAAGTAAATCTCTAATTTCACCTAATAAATCTTCTTGAGAAGGTCCTGCTGGTGCAGCTGGTTGTTTATTTCTCATTTTATTATATGATTTAATTATCATAAACATAACAAAACCTACTATAATTAAGTTAATGATAGAATCAATCCAAGCACCATATTTTATTGCATTTTCAGCTACATATCCAGCTTCACCTACTTTTCCAACAGCTTCAGCTAAAACGTGCTTTTTATCAGCAAAGCTTACACCTCCAGATAACATACCAATCAATGGCATTACAATATCGCTAACAAATCCATTAACAACTTTCCCAATAGCACTTGCCATTATAACAGCAATTGCAAACTCAATAACGTTTCCGCCAGTGATAAACTCTTTAAATTCTTTAAACATAATTATATTTTTATTTGGTTAATTAATATGTTACAAATATAATAAAAAAATAACATCTAAGTTTTTTATATTCGCACACGCTTTACACGCTGAGAAATCAACGTCAATAATTCATATGGAATGGTGTTTATCTTAACTGCCATATTTTCAATCATCTGTTGCGAATTAAATAGAACAACCTCATCGCCTTCATTACAATCAATAGCTGTAATATCAATCATAAGCATATCCATACACACATTGCCAACAATTTTTGCTTTTCTATTATTGATAATAACATAACCATTGCCATTGCCTAATTTTCTACTAATACCATCTGCATGACCAATAGCAATGGTTGCTATTTTTATTTTCTTATCAGATAAAAACGCTCTATTATAACCCACAGAATCTCCTTTATTAAGATGATGAATTTGAGAAATAACCGATTTTAATGTTAACGCATTCTGTAAATTTTCATTGTTAGCATTGTCAAAACCCAACATGCCAATACCAAGGCGTACCATATCAAACTCAGCATCGGGATAATTTATAATTCCCGATGTATTTGATAAATGAAAAATAGGCGCGTAATTTAATAATGATAAAGCTGTTTTTTGAATGTTTTTAAAAATTGATATTTGCTTTAAAGTAAAGGTTTCATCCACTATCTCGTCACTTTCTGCAAGGTGAGAGAATATTGTAGCAATCATAACCGATGCCTCTTTATTTATTATATCAATAACCGATGCTACGTCATTTTCACCAAATCCCAATCGATTTAAACCCGTATTAAATTTAAGATGTATTGGGTAATCCTTGTTTTTAGTTTGTTTAATAACAGTTAAAAACTCACATAAAATAAAATTAGAATAAATATTTGGCTCTAACGAATAGTCAACCAATGTTTTTAAATTATCTTTTTGCGGATGTAAAACAATAATAGGTAATGAAATTCCAGCATTTCTTAAAGAAACACCTTCATCAGTATATGCAACAGCTAAATAATCAACAGATTTTTTCTGTAAAATTTGAGCTAATAAAACACTATCGCTTCCATAACCAAAAGCTTTGACCACAGCTACTATTTTTGTTGTAGAATGCAATTTTGATTTAAAATAAGTGATGTTATGAATAACAGCTTCTGCATTAATTTCTAAAACTGCATTCATTATTCTATCAATTATTAATCGTTATTCTTTACAGAATCATGTGGAATTAAATGTGCAATAACTTCAATATCATTGATTTCTTTAGACGATTTTGTATAAAAGTCTTTTAGTTTTGTTGAATTATCGTTTAAATGCTCTTGAAGATTGTTTTTTTTTTCCATAGTATTCTTTGGTTGGTTATTTACAGCCGCATAATATGCAGATCTGCTTAATGGTTGATATTCTTGTGTTTCGCCAAGTACGACTAACTCGTCATTTTCTATAGTTCTATGACTATAATGTGCCAAGTTTCCAGTTTTTACACAAACTGCATGAACTTTAGTCACATATTCTGCCGTTGCCATTAATGATGGCATTGGTCCAAATGGATTTCCTTTAAAGTCCATATCCAATCCAGCAACGATAACTCTAATGCCTCTATTGGCTAAATCATTACAAACTTTAACAATACCTTCATCAAAAAATTGCGCTTCATCAATACCTACAACTTTAACATCATCTGCCAAAATTCGAATATGTTCCGATGAAGGCACAGGTGTAGAACGAATTTCATTTGCATCATGAGATACTACTTTTTCATCTGCATAACGCGTGTCAATTGTTGGCTTAAAAATCTCAACTCTCTGTTTAGCAAATTGAGCACGTTTCAAACGACGGATTAATTCTTCGGTCTTACCCGAGAACATAGATCCACAAATTACTTCTATCCATCCGAATTGTTCTGTATGATTTACTGTATTTTCAAGAAACATTTTGTATTTTTATCGCGTATTAATGAATTAGTATTTTTACTTGGGTTTTTTACGTAAGCAAATTTATTAAAAAAAAGGAATTATTTTTAATATTACTCATCAACTTATGCACAAAAAATTAGAAGCCGAATTAATAAGTCTTGCTCATCAAATTTTACAGATGAAAAATAAAGACGACGTTGCCCAATTACGCAACAAAGCAAGAGATGTTTATGAAAAATTATCGTTGTTAACTTTTGTTGATAATTATTTTTTAACAACACCAAATAGTTTAGAAAATAAGGAAGCTATTTTAAAAAAATTAGAAAATTTAGAAGGATTAAAAAATACTATTGTTGAAAAACCTGTTAAAGTTGAACAGAAAATTGTTGAGAAAACACCGCAAGAAAAAACTGTAATTAAAGAAGACAATACAAAGGAAGAATCGAGCAAGTTAGTAGAAAAAACAGTATCTGCCATTAATGCTGAAGCTACAAGTATTGCTAAGAAAATTCAAGATCAACAGCCTTTAGAGAGCCATGCAGATAGACTGTCACCAAGAAAAACGCTAGAGGAAGAAATGAAAGATTCAATTCCTGCTGATGTTGCAGCAAATATGTTTGAAAAAGCAGATAGACTTGAAAAACAGTTAGAAAACCAATCATTAAAAACAACATCAATACCAGATTTACCAAAAGTAAACATTGCCAAAAAAATAGCAGAACCTTCTGCACCAAAATCAATTGAAAAAACATCATTAAACGATCAAATATTTAAACAAAAATTACAAATTGGTTTAAATGATCGTATTGCATTTGTAAAACATTTATTTAACTTTAGCCAAGAAGATTTTAATAGAGTTTTATCGCAAATCAATTCTTTTGAAACAGAAGCCGAATGTGTTAATTTCATAAACACTTCCGTAAAACCAGAATATAATTGGAATAATAAGGAAGATTATGAGGAACGATTCATGAGCTTAATTGAGCGTAAATTTTCTTAGGAATTTATTAATTTGACAACAACATCCACATCATTAAGTAAACTTGCGCTAAAAAAATTTAAAAAAAATAAATTAGGCAAGCTTAGTTTTTGGTACATTATATTATGCGGTATAATTGCCGTTTTTTCTTATGTGTTTGCACCCGATAATTCGCCAAATGCAAATACCATGCATTTAGAAATTCACACCAAAAAACCCTTGTTTAAAACACCAATGTTATTGGAACAAAAATCCACTAAAACAAAACAGTCTTTTGTAAATAAACTGTTTTTTGGTAATAAAAATACGCCTTTAGAAACACCAATTAATAGTTATGTGCAAAGTGGAGACACCTTAAAAATGGCTTTGTATTCCGAAACTGGACAAATCGCCAAACAACAACAGATTGTATTGCCAAGAAAAAATAGTCCTTATAAAATTGAAAATAGAACCTTCATATTAGGAACCGATAAATATGGTAGAGATTTACTAAGTCGCTTGTTAATAGGCACACGAATATCTTTTTTTATTGGCTTTATTGCTGTTTTTATTTCTCTTGTCATCGGTATTTCAATTGGCTCAATTGCTGGTTATTTTGGTGGTAAAATTGATACTTTTATAATGTGGCTAATTAATGTTACGTGGTCAATTCCAACATTATTAATGGTTATTGCTATAACACTAGCACTTGGCAAAGGTTATTGGCAAGTATTTATTGCCGTTGGTTTAACAATGTGGGTAGAAGTTGCCAGAGTTGTTCGTGGTCAAATTATAAGTGTAAAAAAACAACAATATGTAGAAGCAGCTAATGCACTTGGATATTCAAATTTCAAAATCATCAGTAAGCACATTCTACTCAATATTATGGGACCCGTAATTGTGATCTCTGCAGCGAATTTTGCTGCCGCAATTCTTATAGAAAGTGGATTAAGCTTTTTGGGTGTAGGAGCACAACCACCAACACCATCTTGGGGCGGCATGATAAAAGATCATTATAATTACATTATTTTAGGAAAGGCCTATTTAGCAATAATTCCAGGTGTAGCAATTATGAGTTTAGTCATGGCATTCATGTTAATTGGTAATGCTTTGCGTGATGCTTTGGATGTAAAAAATTAACCAAAACCTTAAACGTTCCCTCACTTCCAAAATCTCTATGTATCTTTGTGTGATATTATGAATTTTATGCAATAAAATGTTAGCTAATTTTAAAAAACATATCGAATTAAAATTCCCTTTTTTAAAGGAATCAAAACTATTAGTGACCGTTTCAGGCGGCATTGATTCGGTTGTATTACTCCATTTATTATATCAATTAGATTATTCTATTGTAATTACACATTGTAATTTTTGCTTACGCGAAAAAGAATCAGATATCGATGAAGTTTTCGTGAAAAATTTAGCTTCAAAATTGGAAGTGCCTTTTTTTACAAAACGTTTTTCAACCGAAAAATATGCATCAAACCATAAATTATCCATACAAGAAGCAGCTCGTAATTTACGTTATCAATGGTTTAGTACACTTGCAAAAGAACAAAAATGCCATGCTATTTTAACGGCGCATAACTTAAATGATAATTTAGAAACTTTTTTAATTAATTTCTCGCGAGGCACTGGTTTAAAAGGGTTAATCGGAATACCACAAATCAACAAAAATATTAATAGACCATTAATGGCATTCTCTCGAAAAGAAATTACTGCCTTTGCTAATGAAAATAACATTGAGTGGCGAGAAGATAAATCTAATGCAAATACAAAATACACACGTAATAAAATACGCCATTCTATAATTCCTGTTTTAGAAGAACTCAATCCTAATTTATTGGTATCTTTTAAACAAACTTTAGAAAATTTACAAGGAAGTCAACAAATAGTTGAAAGTCAAATTTTAGATTTTAAGCAGCAAATAGAAGTCGAAAATCCATCTGTCAGTTTAAACTCTGAAGAGAACACGAAAAAATTCAATGTAAAAAAATTTAAAAACCTAAAAAATCCAAAAGCATACATTCACGCAATTTTTGCACCATATAATTTTACCAATTTTAATGATATTGTAGGATTGTTAAGTGCGCAAAGTGGGAAACAATTATTTTCAAAAACACATCGGTT
>JAZGEV010000037.1:0-3958 GCA_036478895.1 Flavobacteriaceae bacterium
CAAGCAATACCAGAACCCATTATCCCTGATCCGATTACTGCTACTTTTTTGATGCTTCTTTTCATTTGATTCTGTTGTTTCTTGCAAATTTGAAAAGTTTCACGCAAAGAGCGCAAAGGTTTCGCAAAGAATGCAAAGTTTATATTTTTTCTCCCTTATTTTGGGAGTGTTAAGCTGTTTTTATATTGAGATTGTTTGTTTTTTTAAAAACCATATTCTCGCTTACTAATTTATGTATGGTATCGGTTACTTTAAAGAAACTATCTAAATCGTCTTCTGAAATATTTTCTCGAATGACTTCATTAAAACGAATAACGGATTGTTTGGCTTGTTTTCGTTTCAGTTTTCCTTTATCGGTTAACTTTATTAGAACGCCACGTCCGTCCGTTGGATTTTTTTCTCTAAAAATGATGTCTTTTTCTTCCATCGACTTTAAAATACGCGATAGACTCGTAGCTTCCATTCCCATTTGAGGTCCAAGTGCGGTTGATGGAGTTCCTTTATCATAATCTATATTAAGGACAACAAAACCCATTGCCATAGTGTATTCTTGCTTAATGGCTTGTTCATTATACATCTTAGACACGAGTTGCCAAGTGGCTCTTAAATGGTGATCTATGGAGTTTTCTTTTAACATTTGCACAAATATAGCAAAAAATACTATGCATGCATAGTATTTTTAAAAAAAGTTATGCACGCATAGTAGTTTTTATAAATTATTCTTTATATTTATAAAATATTTAAAACAAAACGATTATGAAAAAGCATAATTTTATAGGGAAAGTAACGTTAGAAGAAAAAATATATACCGTTAAAAGTGTGAGTCACCCAAAGGCTTTAATTATTGATGTTCCTAATCCATTAGCAGCATACTATACGCGCTTTACTGATATTCAAAAACCAAACTCTATTGTATTAATTACAAAGGATGCTAATTCATATGAAAACATATTACGCAGTACAAAAAATGTAAATAACAAACATCAATTAAATTTAGAAGGTGCTAAATGTGAAGTGCAAATTGGCACTAAAAAACTGAATGGCATACGTTTAAAAGGTGTTGGAAGATATACTCATATTGATACTATTTTAGACCATTATAAGGATGAAGGTTTTGATTTTAACACCAATAAAAGATTGAAAAATGAAGAACTTGCCTTAATACGTGTAAATAAATTTTTTGATGTTGAAGAAGTTAATGATACTGTATTAAGATCGGCTACAAATAAAAATGAGTATTATTTTAAGTTAGATAATGCTTTAAATTGGAATGAATTTAAAGAAAAAACAAAATCTGTTAAGCATAATGTAAGTGCCAGTGGCTTTGATATAGCACAAGCAATTTTATACAATAAAGGTGAAATTAATGATATTGTACGTGTTATTAAACCTGACTTATCTTTAGATTTGGTAAAAGAGATTGAAAAAAAATACAGATAAAACTAAAACAAATTTTTAATAATATCTTCTTCGGTTATTCCTTCAGCTTCTGCCTTATAATTTTTAACGATACGATGTCTTAAAATACCATATGCTACGGCTTGAACATCTTCGATATCTGGAGAGAATTTACCATTAATTGCAGCATGTGCTTTTGCTCCTAATATTAAATTTTGTGAAGCTCTTGGTCCTGCGCCCCAATCGATATATTTTTCAATCATTTCTGTTGCAGCACTAGAATTTGGTCTTGTTTTTCCAACCAATCCAACGGCATATTCTACGACATTATCAGCAACAGGAATACGTCTTATTAATTGTTGAAATTCTAAAATTTCTGTTGAAGATAAAACTGGATTTATTGCTTTTTTCTCCGTTGAAGTCGTATTTTTTACAACTAGAACCTCTTCTTCAAAACTAGGGTAATCTAAAAATACAGAAAACATAAAACGATCTAACTGCGCTTCGGGTAAAGGATAAGTTCCTTCTTGCTCAATAGGGTTTTGAGTTGCTAATACAAAAAATGGTTTATCCAAATTATATGTATGACCAGATACTGTTACGGTCTTTTCTTGCATTGCTTCTAACAATGCTGCTTGTGTTTTTGGTGGCGTTCTATTTATTTCATCTGCCAAGATAATGTTAGAGAAAATTGGTCCTTTTAAAAAACTAAATTTTCTATTTTCATCTAATATTTCACTACCAATAATATCCGACGGCATTAAATCTGGCGTGAATTGAATTCTTTTAAAATCTAGTCCCAAAGCTTGAGAAACAGAATTCACTAATAATGTTTTCGCTAATCCTGGCACACCTATTAATAATGAATGTCCACCACATAAAATTGAAATTAATACGTGATCTATGGCATCGTTTTGTCCAATAATTACTTTACCAATCTCATTCTTTAAGCTTGCATAGCTTGAAACTAATTCTTTTACCTTTTCAACATCATTACTCATAATTTCTTTCTCTTTTAATTCGGTTTATAAAAAAAACAAAGGTTAATTAAAGCGTTTTTTTATTCCAATCGTATTCAAAATCACAATCTTTATATTCGCTATGAACTTTAATATAAGTGTCTTTAATTTTCTCTCTTGTCCATTTTTCAACTAACTCTTTTTTCTTCTTTTGCAAAGCTAAGCTTTTTATTTTAACATAATCCTTATCTAAATCAGCTTTATGAGCATCAATTTTATTTTTAATTAATAACACTTTAAACATTTTTTTTCCTTCGCGTGTTTCGTCATAAAAGATATCGGATAATTCACCTTCTTTTAATTCACTAATTCTTGCATAAATAGATGGATCAATATTAGTTAAATCAAAATGCGTATCATTGGTTTGTAAATTTATTAAAACACCGCCATTCTTATTAGTCGCTTTATCCGTAGAATAACGCCTAACAGCATCTTCAAAATTGATTTTCTTAATTAAAATTGAATCCCTAATGCTTACTAATTTTTCTTTTACAACATCTAACGCTTCATCTGTAATATTGACTTGCATTAAAATATGACGTATATCTCTTTCCTTACCTTTAATATTTTCAACGGTAAGTATATGGTAGCCAAATTGTGTTTTAAATGGTTCTGATACTTCACCTTCTTCTAAGCTAAATGCAGCTTCTTTAAATTCTTTTACAAATTGTGTCTCTTTAGTAATACCTTCATATAAACCTCCATATCCAGAACCTTTTCTAGTTGCAGATGGATCTTGAGAATATAGTATGGCTTTCATTTTAAAACTTGAACCTGCTTCTATTTCGGCTTTCATTTTAAGTAATTTTTCTAGAATTTCTTTTTTGTCAGAATCATCTGGTTTAGCCTCCAATACAATTTGTGCCAATTCAATTTCTGCTCCAAACTCTGGTATATTATTTTCAGCTTTTAAGCTTTCAAAATAATTAGTCACTTCTTCTGGAGTAACATCTACACCTTGTGTTATGTTATATTGGTTTCGCTTAATTAACATTCCTTCTTTTTCAACGTTAAATAATTCCTTTTTTATTTCACTAATTGTATTGAAGCCAAAAAATTCTGTTAATTTTTCTTTTGAACCTAATTGTTTTGTGAAATAGGCAATTTTTCGATCTACTTCTCCATTAATACTTGCCTCATCTACAACTAAACTATCAATTACCGCGTGATGTGCTAATAACTTATCGTTCATTATTTTTTCCAGTATAGCACATTCGCTTATTTTATCTTTAGTTTCTGATGCTTGATCTACTTGTAATTTAGCTGCTTTCACTTCGGAATAAAGGACAATATTATTTCCAACAACAGCAGCTACGCCATCAATTTTTGTACGCTCTTGAGCCGTACTATTGAATGTTGTAACGAACAACATTAGTATTATTATTTTAGTTATAAATTTCATATTCTCCATTTTTATTTGCATCGCTTAATAATGTTTTTTCTATATTTTTTAGTAACTCTAATTTTCGTGTATGTAGAATCATGCGCTTAATTGTTGGTAACACATAACTTTTTGGTGAGACTGTATTTCTATTTAATTT
>JAZGEV010000038.1:0-35417 GCA_036478895.1 Flavobacteriaceae bacterium
TTAATAATTTTGATGATATTCAAAAAATCACCACAAAAACTGCTGGCGTTATTTTGGAAACCATACAAGGAGGCGCAGGATTCATTGTTCCAAAAAAAGGCTACTTATCAGCTATAAAGAAACATTGTGAATCTGTTGGTGCTTTATTAATTTTGGATGAAATACAAAGTGGCATTGGAAGAACAGGGAAATTATTTGAGTTTATGAATCACCAAATTTCGCCTGATATTTTAATAACAGGTAAAGGACTTGGTGGCGGCTTACCTATTGGTGCTTTTATTGCTTCTTCAAAAATGATGGCATGTTTTAAAGAAAACCCTAAATTAGGACATATCACTACATTTGGAGGTAATCCATTAATTGCATCTGCTGCTTTGGCAACATTAGAAGAAGTATTTACTGCTATTTTAATGAAATCCGTTTTGGAAAAAGAGAAACTCTTTAGAAGACTATTGGTTCATCCCAAAATAAATGAGATTCGTGGTAAGGGTTTAATGTTGGCTTTAATATTGGATGATGAAGCATTAGCAAGTAAATTAATTTTAGAATCACTTGATAAAGGTTTATTGCTTTTTTGGTTACTTTTTGAAGGTAAAGCTGTTCGTATTACGCCGCCGTTAAATATTTCTACGCAAGAAATTGAAATGGGTTGTGAGATTATTTTAAAGATTTTAAACACCATGTAAAAAGGCTATCTAAAAATAGACAGCCTTTAAAATTATATAGTAAATTATATTTACTATTCTTCAGTTACTACTTCTACAGCAGTTTCTTCTATATCACTTTTTGCACCAACAATAATTTTATCGAAACTACGCATTCCTGTACCAGCTGGTATTCTCTTACCAACAATTACATTTTCCTTTAATCCTTCTAAGTAATCTACTTTACCGTTTACTGCGGCTTCGTTTAATACTTTAGTTGTCTCCTGGAATGATGCAGCAGAAATAAATGATTTCGTTTGTAACGATGCTCTTGTAATACCTTGTAATACTGGCTCAGCAGTAGCTGGCATAGCATCACGTGCTTCAACAAGGGCTTTATCATTTCTACGCAATTTAGAATTTTCATCTCTCAATTGACGTGAAGATATAACTTGTCCTTCTTTAATCTCGGAAGAATCTCCAGCATTTTCAACTATTTTCATGCCAAAAATATTATCATTTTCTTCAATAAAATCATTTTTATGAATCAATTGATTTTCTAAGAAAATGGTATCACCAGAATCAATAATTCTAACTTTACGCATCATTTGACGTACAACAACTTCAAAATGCTTGTCGTTAATTTGCACACCTTGTAAACGATATACTTCTTGTATTTCATTCACAATATATTCTTGCACCTTACCTGGACCTTGAATTTTAAGAATATCATTTGGCGTAATAGCACCGTCAGATAAAGGCATTCCTGCTTTTACAAAATCATTTTCTTGAACTAAAATTTGATTGGTTAATTTAACCAAGTATTTTTTAATTAAGCCAGATTTTGATTCTACAATAATTTCACGGTTTCCTCTTTTGATTTTTCCATAAGAAACAACACCATCAATTTCAGAAACAGCTGCAGGATTTGAAGGGTTACGAGCTTCAAACAACTCAGTAACTCTTGGTAATCCACCAGTAATATCACTTGCTTTTCCGGCAGTTCTTGGAATTTTAACTAAGATAGCACCTGGTTCAATTTTATCACCATCGGCAACATCTAAATTGGCTCCTACAGGTAAACTGTACGATCTTAAAACATCACCTTTACTATTTTTAATCAATATAGTTGGTATGATTTTTTTGTTTTTAGAATCGGAAATAATCATTTGTTGTTTTCCAGTTTGCTCATCAACTTCAACAATAAAGTTAACGCCTTTTTCGATATCTTCAAACTCAACTTTACCACCAAATTCTGATACAATTACACCATTAAATGGATCCCATTGTGTTACTATATCGCCTTTTTTAATTTTTTGACCATCTTTAACAAATAAGAATGAACCGTATGATAAATTATTAGTACTTAAAGTGTTTCCAGATTTAGGGTCCACAATTTTAATTTCGGAAGTACGAGAAATAATAATATCATTTTTCTTTCCGTCTTTATCTTTACCTTCAACAGTTTTTAATTCATCGATTCTAACAACACCAGCAAATTTACTGATCATTTTATTCTCTTCAGAAATATTCCCTGCAATACCACCAACGTGGAATGTACGAAGTGTTAACTGTGTTCCTGGTTCTCCAATAGACTGTGCAGCAACTACACCAACAGCTTCACCTTTTTGAACCATTTTTAAATTGGATAAACTATGTCCATAACATCTTACACAAACTCCTTTAGCAGCTTCACATGTTAATGCAGAGCGCACTTCAACAGCTTCAATCTCATTGGCTTCAATTAAAGCTACAACATCTCTAGTAATTTCTGTATTTGCTTCAACAACAACTTCGTTTGTTATAGGGTTGTATACATCATGTAGCGTAACTCTTCCTAATATTCTACGACCTAATGAAACTACTACTTCATCATTTTTCTTAAGTGCTTTTACTTCTAAACCTCTTAAAGTTCCACAATCTTCTTCATTGATTATGACATCTTGAGATACATCTACCAATCGACGCGTTAAATAACCCGCATCTGCAGTTTTAAGTGCCGTATCTGCTAATCCTTTTCGGGCACCGTGAGTAGAAATAAAGTATTCCAAAATTGACAATCCTTCCTTAAAGTTAGATAAAATAGGATTCTCAATAGTTCCTCCACCTGAAGTAGATTTTTTTGGTTTTGCCATTAATCCACGCATACCAGTAAGCTGACGAATCTGTTCTTTAGATCCCCTTGCTCCAGAATCAAGCATCATAAATACCGAGTTGAATCCATCTTGATCTTCTCTTAGACGTTTCATCGATAATTCGGTAAGTTTCATATTTGTTGCTGTCCAAACATCAATAATTTTATTATAACGTTCTTTAAACGACAATATTCCCATACCGTAACTCGCTTTAATCTCTGCTACTTCTTCTTTAGCTTCGGCAACCATTCCAGATTTTTCCTTAGGAATAATAATATCTCCTAAACTGAATGATAATCCACCTTTAAATGCAAAGTTGAATCCCATATCTTTAATGCTATCCAAAAATTTACCTGTTCGAGGTACATCAGTTACACGTAGAACTTCACCAATAATATCTCTTAAAGATTTTTTGTTTAGTACTTCGTTAATATAACCTGCTTCTTCTGGTACAACTTCGTTAAATAAAACTCTTCCAACAGTAGTTTCGATAATTTTAGTTACCATTTTACCATCTTCAATGTCTTTTGTACGAACTTTAATACTTGCATTTAAATCTACTGCTTTTTCATTAAAAGCAATGGTTACTTCTTCGGGAGAATAGAAAACCAATCCTTCTCCTTTTATTTTTAATTTTTTAGTTGAATTACGTAATTTGGTCATATAATATAAACCAAGTACCATATCCTGAGAAGGTACTGTAATTGGTGATCCATTTGCTGGATTTAATATATTATGAGATGCTAACAATAGAAGTTGTGCTTCTAAAATAGCTTCTGGCCCTAATGGTAAATGTACCGCCATTTGATCTCCATCAAAATCGGCATTAAATGCAGTACATACTAATGGATGTAAACGAATTGCTTTTCCTTCAATTAATGTTGGCTGAAAAGCTTGAATACCCAATCTGTGTAAAGTAGGTGCACGGTTTAATAATACTGGATGTCCTTTTAGAATATTTTCTAAAATATCCCAAACAACTGGCTCTCTTCTATCGATTATTTTTTTGGCAGATTTCACTGTTTTCACAATACCTCTTTCCATTAATTTACGAATAACGAAAGGCTTATACAATTCGGCAGCCATATCTTTAGGAATACCACATTCGTATAATTTTAAATTTGGTCCAACCACAATTACCGAACGTGCAGAATAATCAACACGCTTTCCTAAAAGGTTTTGACGAAAACGTCCTTGTTTACCTTTTAATGAATCTGATAAAGATTTTAATGGTCTATTAGATTCTGTCTTAACAGCAGATGACTTACGTGTGTTATCAAATAATGAATCTACAGATTCTTGTAACATACGTTTCTCATTTCTTAAAATCACCTCAGGTGCTTTAATCTCTACTAATCTTTTTAAACGATTGTTACGTATAATTACTCTACGGTATAAATCATTCAAATCTGATGTTGCAAAACGACCACCATCTAATGGTACTAATGGACGTAACTCTGGTGGGATAACTGGTACCGCGTTGATAATCATCCATTCTGGTTTGTTCTCATTTCTATTTGTAATAGACTCTCTAAAAGCCTCTACTACATTTAATCTTTTCAACGCTTCTGTTTTACGCTGTTTTGATGTTTCTGTATTCGCTTTGTGTCTTAATTCAAATGATAAAGCATCTAAGTCTATACGAGATAAAATATCTCTTAAACATTCTGCACCCATTTTTGCTAAGAATTTATCTGGATCATTATCATCCAAATATCTATTTTCTGCAGGTAAAGTATCAACAATGTCTAAATATTCTTCTTCGGTAAGGAAATCCATTTTTTGTAATGGTTCGCCTTCTGCATTTTTTGCAATACCTGGTTGAATTACTACGTATCTCTCGTAGTAAATAATCATATCCAATTTCTTAGATGGTAAACCTAAAAGGTATCCCATTTTATTAGGTAAAGATCTAAAATACCAAATATGTGCTACTGGTACAACTAAATCTATATGCCCAACTCTATCTCTTCGTACTTTTTTCTCAGTAACTTCAACACCACAACGATCACAAATAATCCCTTTATATCTAATTCGTTTGTACTTTCCACAAGCACATTCAAAATCTTTTATTGGACCAAATATACGTTCACAGAATAAACCATCTCTTTCTGGTTTATGCGTACGGTAATTAATTGTTTCTGGTTTTAAAACCTCTCCTCTAGAATTTTTAAGAATTACTTCTGGTGAAGATAAACCTATAGATATTCTATTGAATTTTTTTGGTGCGTATGTATTGTTTCTTTTTGCCATTTCTCTTAGTTTTCAGTGGTCAGTTTTTAGTAGTCGGTTTTTATTATCATGTTTAAGTGATTTTAAAAACGGACTACTACATACTGAATTTAGTTTTTATTAGCGTTAATGTCCAAACCATTCTCATCCTCTAGACGTACATCTAATGCTAAACCTTTCAATTCGTGCATTAATACGTTAAATGATTCCGGTAATCCTGGCTCTGGCATTGGTTCTCCTTTTACGATAGATTCGTAAGTTTTTGCTCTACCTAAAACATCATCCGATTTTACGGTTAAGATTTCTCTTAATGTAGCCGATGCTCCATATGCTTCAAGTGCCCAAACTTCCATCTCTCCAAAACGTTGCCCTCCAAATTGTGCTTTACCACCAAGAGGTTGCTGTGTAATTAATGAATAAGGTCCAATTGAACGTGCATGCATCTTATCTTCAATCATATGACCTAATTTAATCATATAAATTACACCTACAGTTGCAGGTTGGTCAAAACGTTCTCCTGTTCCACCATCATAAAGATATGTGTGACCAAATTCTGGCACACCTGCTTCATTTGTAATGGCTGTAATTTCATTTAAACTTGCACCATCAAAAATTGGTGTAGCATAAGTTGTCCCTAATTTTTGACCAGCCCATCCAAGAACGGTTTCATAAATTTGTCCAATATTCATACGCGATGGTACTCCTAGTGGATTAAGTACAATATCTACTGGTGTTCCATCCTCTAAGAACGGCATATCTTCTGCACGAACAATTCGAGCAACAATACCTTTATTCCCATGACGTCCCGCCATTTTATCTCCAACTTTTAATTTACGCTTTTTAGCAACATAAATTTTAGCTAATTTTACTATTCCTGCTGGTAATTCATCTCCAACTGTAATGGTAAACTTCTCTCTTCTTAACGAACCTTGTAAATCGTTTACTTTAATTTTATAATTGTGAATTAAACGGTTTACTAAGTTATTTAATGTTTTATCGGTAGTCCATTGTCCTTTTGTTAAATGTTCAAAATCTGTAACAGAGTTCAACATTTTTAAAGTAAACTTTTTACCTTTTGGTAAAATTTCTTCTCCTAAATCATTAGCAACACCTTGCGATGTTTTGCCATTAATTAAAGAAAATAATTTTTCTACTAAAACACTTCTTAAATTTTCGAACTTTACACTAAATGCAACTTCTAAATTTGATATATCCGTTTTATCTTGTACTCTCTTTGCTTTATCTTTAACAAAACGTTGGAATAATTTTTTATTAATAACAACTCCACGTAATGATGGAGATGCTTTTAAAGAAGCGTCTTTTACATCACCTGCATTATCACCAAAGATAGCACGTAATAATTTTTCTTCAGGTGTTGGGTCAGATTCACCTTTTGGTGTGATTTTTCCAATAAGAATATCGCCAGGCTTAACATGAGCTCCAATACGAATCATTCCGTTTTCATCTAAATCTTTAGTTGCTTCTTCACTAACATTTGGTATGTCATTTGTTAATTCTTCAGCTCCTAATCTTGTGTCTCTAACATCCAATGAATATTCATCAATATGAATTGAAGTAAATACATCTTCTCGAACAACTCTTTCAGAAATTACAATTGCATCCTCAAAGTTATAACCTTTCCATGGCATAAATGCCACTTTCATGTTTATACCAAGTGCTAATTCACCTTTTTCGGTTGCATAACCTTCACATAAAACTTGTCCTCTTTCAACTTTATCACCTTTTTTAACAATTGGATGTAAGTTGATACAAGTTCCTTGATTTGTTTTTCTAAATTTAATTAATGGATATGTAACAGAATCTTCTTCAAAACTCACTACTTTTTCATTATCACTTCTAGTATATTCAATAACTATTTTATTTGAATCTACATATGTAACAACACCATTTCCTTCTGCATTGATTAAAATTCTTGAATCTTTTGCAACACGTCTTTCTAAACCAGTTCCTACAATAGGAGCTTGCGGTCTCATTAATGGTACAGCTTGACGCATCATATTCGATCCCATCAAAGCTCTATTCGCATCATCATGTTCCAAGAAAGGAATTAACGAAGCCGATATAGATGAAATTTGATTTGGAGATACATCCATATAATCAATTTCTGTATTATCAACTACAGGGAAATCTCCTTCCTCACGAGCAACTACTTGTTCTAAAGCAATTTTTCCATTAGAGGTTAATTCTAAATTAGATTGTGCTATTTTTTTACCTTCTTCTTCTTCAGCAGATAAGTATATTGGTGTTGCATCAACATCAACAATACCATTTTCTACTTTTTTATAAGGAGTTTCTAAAAATCCTAAATAATTTACTTTTGCATAAACTGATAGAGATGAAATCAATCCAATATTTGGTCCCTCAGGAGTTTCAATTGGACATAATCTACCATAATGTGTATAGTGAACATCACGCACTTCAAATCCTGCTCTTTCTCTTGATAATCCTCCAGGTCCTAATGCGGATAAACGTCGTTTATGAGTAATCTCAGCTAATGGATTGGTTTGATCCATAAATTGAGATAATTGGTTTGTTCCAAAAAAAGAATTAATTACAGACGATAATGTCTTTGCATTAATCAAATCTATTGGTGTAAACACCTCATTATCACGTACATTCATTCTTTCACGAATTGTACGTGCCATTCTAGAAAGTCCAACACCAAATTGAGATGCTAATTGTTCTCCAACAGTACGAACACGACGATTTGATAAGTGATCAATATCATCTACTTCGGCCTTAGAATTTACCAACTTAATCAAGTTTTTGATTATTGTGATAATATCATTCTTAGTTAATACTTTTTGATCAATTGGTTCATCTAAGCCTAAACGCTTGTTCATTCTATAACGACCAACTTCACCTAAATTATAACGTTGCTCAGAGAAAAATAATTTATTAATTACTCCTTTTGCAGTTTCATAATCTGGCGGTTCAGCATTACGTAATTGTCTATATATATGTTCTACTGCTTCTTTTTCTGAATTGGTAGGATCTTTTTGTAATGTATTATAGATGATTGCAAAATCTCCTGTTTCATTATCTATTTTATGTATTAAAATAGTTTTTGAACCAGAATCAATGATTTCTTCTATATGTTCTTTTTCTAAAATTGTATCGCGATCAAGAATAATTTCATTACGCTCAATTGATACAACTTCACCAGTATCTTCATCCACAAAATCTTCAAACCAAGTTTTTAAAACTCTTGCAGCTAATTTGCGACTTAATACTTTTTTTAATCCAGCTTTAGATACTCTTACTTCTTCTGCTAAATTGAACATTTCCAAGATATCTTTATCTCTTTCATATCCAATTGCTCTAAATAGAGTTGTTACTGGTAATTTTTTCTTTCTATCGATATAAGCATATAATACTTGATTGATATCAGTAGAGAATTCAATCCAAGACCCTTTAAAAGGAATTACACGAGCTGAATATAATTTTGTTCCATTTGCATGGAAAGATTGTCCAAAAAACACACCTGGTGAACGATGTAATTGTGAAACTACAACACGTTCTGCACCATTAATAATGAAAGTCCCACTGTTTGTCATATAAGGAATTACCCCTAAATATACATCCTGTACAATAGTTTCAAAATCTTCGTGTTCTGGATCGGTACAATATAATTTTAATCGAGCTTTTAAAGGCACACTATATGTTAATCCTCTTTCAATACATTCACGGATGGAATATCTTGGTGGATCAACAAAGTAATCTAAAAACTCCAATACAAAATTATTTCTTGTATCACTAATTGGGAAATTGTCCGAGAAAGTTTTATACAAACCTTCATTCCCACGTTCGTCGGCTTTGGTTTCTAATTGAAAAAAGTCTTGGAATGATTTAACTTGAATATCTAGAAAATCTGGATATTCCATTATTGATTTCGCTGTTGCGAAATTTACTCTTTCGGTTTTGATTGTTGCTGCCAAATGGAGATCTTTTAATAGTTAAAATTCAATTTTCTTTTGCCATAATGTCTATATACGCAAAATGGTTTAGGTCATTCCGTGTCAATTCGGAAGACCTAAACCTATATGTTGAGTCCCTATTTATTGGCAAAAAATTACCAAAAGGGAGAATAAAACTTACTTAAGTTCTACTTCTGCTCCTGCTTCTTCTAAAGATTTTTTAAGACCTTCTGCCTCATCTTTAGATACGCCTTCTTTGATTGGTGCTGGTGCACTATCAACAATTCCTTTAGCTTCTTTTAAACCAAGACCTGTTAATTCTTTTACTAATTTAACTACTGCTAATTTAGATCCACCTGCTGCTTTTAATATTACATCAAATTCAGTTTTTTCTTCACCTGCATCTCCACCACCTGCTGCTGGTCCTGCTACTGCTACTGCAGCTGCTGCTGGTTCGATACCGTACTCATCTTTTAGTATAGTTGCTAATTCGTTAACATCTTTTACTGATAAGTTTACTAATTTTTCTGCGAAATCTTTTAAATCTGCCATTTTATTTGTTTTTTAATTTTATTATTTAATTTATTTGTGTGTGTAATTTTATTTTTCAGATAAAGTCTTGATGATACCTGACAATGTGTTCCCACCTGATTGCAATGCTGAAATAACATTTTTAGCTGGTGATTGTAACAATGTAATAATTTCTCCAATAAGTTCTTCTTTAGATTTAATATTTACTAAAGCATCTAATTGGTTGTCACCAACATAAATAGCTTCTTCAATATAAGCTCCCTTAAGAACAGGCTTATCTGATTTTTTTCTAAATTCTTTTATTACCTTTGCTGGTGCATTACCAGTTTCCGAAAATAATATAGATGTGTTTCCTTTTAAAGTCTCTGGTAATTCACCAAATTCTTTATCTGAGCTTTCCATTGCTTTTGCAAGTAATGTGTTTTTTACTACAGCTAATTTTACGTTAGCTTTAAAACATGCTCTTCTCAAATTTGTAGTTGCTAAAGCATCCAATCCTGAAATATCTGCTAAATAAATAATGTTATTTTCAGATAATTGGCTTGTTAAATCTTTAATTACTACTGATTTCTCTTCTCTAGTCATAATATATATCTTTTAACTTGCTTTATGATTTAACTTCTATTTGCATACCAGGACTCATTGTACTAGACATGAAAACACTTTTTACATAGATTCCTTTTGCAGTGGTTGGCTTCAATTTTAAAATTGTTTGAATCAATTCATCTGCATTTTCTTCGATTTGTTTTGCATCGAAGGAAACTTTACCAATAGCAGCGTGAATAATACCTGTTTTATCAACTTTAAAGTCAATTTTACCAGCTTTCACCTCTTTTACTGCTTTTGCAACATCCATAGTTACAGTACCTGTTTTAGGATTTGGCATTAAACCTCTTGGACCTAATACACGACCTAAGGGACCTAATTTACCCATTACACTAGGCATTGTAATTATAACATCAACGTCTGTCCATCCTCCTTTAATTTTTTGAAGGTATTCATCTAATCCAACATAATCTGCCCCTGCTGCTGTAGCATCTGCTTCTTTATCTGGAGTTACCAATGCTAAAACTTTTACATCTTTACCAGTTCCGTGTGGTAATGAAACTACACCACGAACCATTTGATCTGCTTTACGAGGATCAACACCCAAACGTATTGCTAAATCTACTGATGCATCAAATTTTAAATTTGTAATTTCTTTTACCAATGCAGAAGCGTCACTTAAAGAATATACTTTATTAGCATCAATTTTAGCGATTGCATTTTTTCTATTTTTTGTCATTTTTCCCATCGTATTATGCTTTTACTGGTTTATCACCGGTTACATTTATACCCATTGACCTAGCGGTTCCAGCAATCATCAACATTGCTGATTCTACTTGAAATGCATTCATATCAACCATTTTATCTTCTGCTATTTTTCTTATTTGATCCCAAGAAATTTTACCTACTTTAATTCGGTTTGGTTCTCCTGATCCTTTTTTAAGTTTGATAGCTTCTAATATTTGTACTGCTGCTGGAGGAGTTTTTACAACAAAATCAAAAGATTTATCTGTATAAACTGTAATTACTACAGGTAATACTTTCCCTTGTTTGTCTTGAGTTCTTGCATTAAATTGCTTACAGAACTCCATTATGTTTACTCCGGCAGCACCAAGTGCAGGTCCAACAGGTGGTGAAGGGTTTGCTGCGCCTCCACGAACTTGTAATTTTACGACCTTTCCTACTTCTTTTGCCATTTTAATATTTGTTTTAAAATTTAGGTGATGTCATCAATTGGAAGCTGATTAGACCACTTAATCATGTAACATTTATGATACTTTATTTACTTGTGTATAACTTAATTCTAGCGGTGTTCTTCTTCCAAAGATTTTAACCATTACTTCAAGTTTACGTTTTTCTTCATTTATTTTTTCGATAGTTCCATCAAAACCATTGAATGGTCCGTCAATAACTTTAATAGTTTCACCTATTATATAAGGAATAACTACATTTTCATTTTGAATTGCTAATTCATCTACTTTACCTAGCATTCTATTTACTTCAGATTTTCTTAAAGGTACAGGATCTCCTCCTTTTACTTCGCCTAAAAAACCAATAACACCTGTTATTGATTTTATAACGTGAGGAACTTCACCACTCAAATTCGCTTTTACCATTATATAACCAGGGAAATATACTTTTTCAATGTTGTATTTTTTTCCTTTTCTAATCTGTATCACTTTCTCTGTAGGCACCAAAACTTCCTCAACAAAATCAGACAAACCTAAACGATTAATTTCGTTTTCAATATAAGTCTTAACTTTATTCTCTTGTCCTCCAATTGCCCTAACAACGTACCATTTTTTTACTATATCAGCCATTAATTATCTCTTAAAATATATTAAAGAATTTTTCTAACATATTTTGAAACACTTTATCAGTTAAGAAAACTGCTAATGAAAATATTATAGTAAAAATCGCAACTATTAAAGTTGATTTTTGAGCTTCTTGAAAAGGAATCCAAGTCACTTCGTTTCTTAGCTCTTTAAAAGAATCTCTAATGTATTGTATAAACTTCATTTTATTTGAATTAATTAAGCTTAACATAAGCTTTATTTATTAATATAGAGAGTGTATTAATTTTTAAAGTTCAATACAGTTCTATTAATCTACGCACGGGCGGAGAGACTCGAACTCCCGACACCTGGTTTTGGAGACCAGTGCTCTACCAACTGAGCTACGCCCGTAAATACTAGTAATTCACTAGTATAAATCAAGGCATCCCGATAAATCGGAACGCCTTTTATAATATTACAAACGTACTTTAAATTAAAGTATCTCAGTAACTTGTCCTGCACCTACTGTTCTACCACCTTCACGGATAGCGAAACGTAAACCTACATTCATTGCAATTGCTTGGTGCAACTCAACCTCAATTGTTAAGTTATCTCCTGGCATTACCATTTCTACTCCTGAAGGTAACATTATTGTTCCTGTTACATCAGTTGTACGAACATAAAATTGTGGACGATAGTTATTATGGAATGGAGTATGACGTCCACCTTCTTCTTTCTTAAGGATATAAACCTCAGCTTTAAATTTAGCGTGTGGCGTTACAGAACCTGGTTTACAGATTACCATACCTCTTTTTATTTGCTCTTTATCAACTCCTCTTAATAAGATACCAACATTATCACCTGCTTCACCTCTATCTAATATCTTACGGAACATCTCAACTCCAGTTACTGTAGAAGTTAATTTCTCAGCCCCCATACCAATAATATCTACTGCATCACCTGTATTAGCAACACCAGTTTCGATACGTCCTGTAGCAACAGTTCCACGACCTGTAATAGAGAATACATCTTCAATAGGCATTAAGAAATCTTTTTCAACATCTCTTTTTGGTAATTCAATCCAAGTATCTACAGCTGCCATTAATTCCATAATAGAATCAACCCATTTAGGATCAGCATTTAATCCTCCTAAAGCAGAACCTGCGATTACTGGTGTATTGTCACCATCGTACTCATAGAAATCTAATAATTCTCTGATTTCCATTTCTACTAATTCTAATAATTCTTCATCATCAACCATATCCACTTTATTCATGAATACAACCATTCTAGGAATTCCTACTTGACGACCTAATAAGATATGCTCACGAGTTTGTGGCATTGGTCCGTCAGTTGCAGCAACTACTAAAATTGCACCGTCCATTTGAGCAGCACCTGTTACCATATTCTTTACGTAATCCGCGTGACCTGGACAGTCAACGTGAGCGTAATGACGATTTTCAGTTGCATATTCAACGTGCGATGTATTAATTGTAATACCTCTTTCTTTTTCTTCAGGAGCATTATCAATTTGATCGAAATTTTTTACTTCACAAAAACCAGCTTTTGCTAGAACCGTAGTAATAGCAGCAGTTAAAGTTGTTTTACCGTGATCTACGTGACCAATCGTACCAATATTTAAATGTGGTTTCGATCTGTCAAAATGTTCTTTTGCCATAATTAATTAATTTTAAATCTAGTTATTTTATTTATTTATTGTGTTCTAATTATTTTTCTCTGAATTCCTCAATACAATTAAAAGAGCCAATGACGGGAATTGAACCCGTGACCTCTTCCTTACCAAGGAAACGCTCTACCACTGAGCCACACCGGCTTTATAAAAGAGTGATAGCGCAATATAATTGCGCTGCCACTTAAAAGAGCGAGAGACCGGGCTCGAACCGGCGACAGTCAGCTTGGAAGGCTGAAGCTCTACCAACTGAGCTACTCTCGCTTTTAAATTATCTTCTAATTTAAGGTGTATCAATATTTACAATTTTTAGTTTTTATACTCAATCGGCAAAAATACTATTTATTATGCCAAATTTACCACATTATTGTAAGTATTTGTTTTTGAAAAATGTGGGGAGGGAAGGATTCGAACCTTCGAAGGCTATGCCAACGGAGTTACAGTCCGTCCTCGTTGACCGCTTGAGTACCTCCCCCCAATATTTTCATTCAAAGAACTTTAAGTGTCAATTTTTTAAAATTTTCACAAAAAAAAGAGCCAATGGAGGGACTCGAACCCACGACCTGCTGATTACAAATCAGCTGCTCTAGCCAGCTGAGCTACATCGGCTTTTACTATTTTTAACAATAAAAAACAGTCCGCTTTTTCTAACGGACTGCAAATGTACAATGTTTTTTATGTTTACAAAACTTTTTTTCTCTTTTTTTTTAGTATTTTATAGATTGTTAGATAATTCTAGTTTTGAGTAGTGAAAAATCATTAGACTTAAACTAAAAAAAGAAATCTTAATTGATTGAGAACCTATATTTTATAAAGATTTCTACCTTCCTCTTTGTTTTTCTTTATGTTTTCTTAAATTCCTCTTTAATGAATCTACCGTTAAAGAAACACCTTCTTCAAATGTTTTCGCAGTTTTTTTAACAACTATATCATCTCCAGGAACATTTAATTTCACCTCTATTATTTTGTTTTCCTTATCACTGGTCTTTTGCACTTTCAAAAAAACTTCTGCGTTAATTACCTTATCATAGTACTTCTCTAAAGTATCTAATTTATTCTCCACGAATAATTTTAAGTCTTTATCAATATTAAAATTCACTGATTGTATGGTAGCGTTCATATTTTTATTTTTTTAAACCTCTTGGATGGGTTTTGTTATACACTTTTTTCAACTCTTTTAAACTACTATTAATATACACTTGGGTTGAAGCAAGGCTTGCATGACCAAGCAACTCTTTAACAGCATTTAAATCCGCACCTTCATTAAGTAAATGAGTAGCAAAGGCATGTCTTAATACATGTGGACTTTTCTTTACCTTTGAAGACACACTACTAAAATAAGAATTTATTACGCGATAAACAAGCGTTCCGTAGAGTTTATTTCCTTTTTCTGTAATGAACAAATAGTCACAGTTATTTTCAATTTCTTTACGGACAATTAAATAATCTTGAATAGATTCTTTTATTATTTTTAATAACGGAATATATCTTTCTTTATTTCTTTTACCAAGAACTTTTATTGTATTTCTTTTTAAGTCAACATCATTTAGTTTAATAGAAATTAGTTCATTCCTTCTAATTCCAGTTGCGTATAAGGTTTCAACTATTAATTTATTACGAATTGAGTTAAAATCTGTCGAATTATCAAAAAGTAAAATAACCTCTTCAATTTCCTTTTGATTAAAAGGGATATTTATTCGTTTTGGTACTTTTAATGACTTGTGCTTTTGCAAAGGGCTCTCCTTAATACATTTTGTTTTTATTAGAAACTTGTAAAAAGATTTAAGCGCGCTTATTTTCCGATTTATTGTTCTGTTTGATTTGTTTTGAGAAACTAAAAAAACTATCCAAGCTCTTATGATATTATAATGTACTTCTATAAAGGTGTTCATTTCATATTCAATCTTGATAAAAAGAGCAAATTCTTTTAAATCATTCTCATAGGAAATAATTGTATTTGCAGCGTATTTTTTCTCAAAGGAAAGGTAATTTAAAAAAGATTCTACTAACTGCATTTAAAAATAAAATCAGGGCATAAAAAAACCACTAGATAACAAATTTACATTTTTCTGTTATACTAGTGGTTATATCTTTAGATTATTTAAAATCTATTCTTCTGTTTCCTTTTTACGTTGCACGTATTGGGCTTTCATCTTTTGCTGACGATTTAACACAGAAGGCTTAGTGAATTGCTTACGCTCGCGTAATTTTTTCATCGTTTTAGTTCTGTCGAATTTTCTTTTAAAACGTTTTAACGCTCTATCGATATTTTCACCGTCTTTTACTGGAATTATTAACATCTTATGGCACCTCCCTTCACAAACATATCTTTTTTAAGTTTAAAATGGCTGCAAATATAATACAAATATTTACAGCCATCTAGTTTTACACTCTTTTTTAATATTTTTTTAAGGCGCAGTATATTTATATGTAAAATCTACAATTTTACTTAAACCAATTTCAACACCATCATTATCAACCAAAGTTATACTTAGCTTTGCAGTAACATCTGAAGAACCATCTGACCCATTTGTTAATTTAGTTTGTATTGTTGTTGATTGCTCTCCTGAAGCTAGCACTTTGAAATCTTCATAACCTTGTGTTATATCTGCTGAACAATTATTAAAACATAGCTGTATACCAGATCCTGATCCAATTAATTCTACAACTTCGAGTTTTAATCTTATTTCATTAGATGTATTATTTTTCACTCTAAAAGCCATTTTTCCTGGCGAACCAACTTCGGTATAAGAAAATGTTGAATTATCTACATCTTCTCCATCAATTGTAACAGAGAAAGAATTGTCTTCACCTTGTTCTGGATCGTCTTTTTTACAAGAACTGAATACTAAAAGCATTGTAAAAGCAGTGATTAATATGTATTTAATATTTTTCATTTGTTTATTTTTTTTAATTATTAGTTTTGCTCAAAGTTATTTGAAGCATTAATATGTACTGATCTAGCGTTAATTACCTTTTTATCTGCAGTAGACACTATAGCTACAAAACTCATTTTTGCAGAATTAGAAATAGTAGCTGGTACGTTTACAGAATAACTTTTAACATATACATTATTCTTTGTTGTTTGATCAGTAGGGATTTGATCTCCAGTCACGTTTGTTAACGCAGCTCTTAATACGTGATCATGTTCGAAATTCGTCAAAACACTCACACCTCCATAATAGTTTGTATAATTATCTTGATCTGCAAATAAATCATCTTCTAACACTAACACTGTTAAAAACACATTTTCTGAATAGTTTTCACCAAATTTAGCATTTACTGTCAAGTCAATACTTGTTCCAGATAATGAAGCATTTAACGAAACTCCAACACGTGAAGGATCCGTTGTTAAATCCACAACTTGAGCAACATTACTTGGCTCAGGGTAGGTCCAGTCTACATATCTATCTAATTTTGCTGTTGGATAACCAGTAACGCCAAATTCATTTTTCAAAGCGACACTTGTAGCGTTTTGCATTGCATCTCCAATATGTGCAGCAACTGGTATAGCAAATGTTGTTGTTGCTTCAACTTGTTCAATACCATAAGCAACACGTGGACACCATCCACACCAAGTTCCTGTATAATCTTCAATCACAGCATGTTTTTGAAATCTTGGACCTAAGGCTTCAACCTCAACGCTAATTTCATTTGAAGTTATTCCATCATAAGTTGCTTTTATTGTATAGTTCCCAACTCCTGTATTATAAACATTACTGGCAATTGATGTGTTGTTTGAGAAATAGTCACTATCCATTGTTTTATCAACCGTACTCCCATTATCATATGTAGCTGTTGTATGAAATATTAAATCTTCACCAACTAAAACCAGGTTTTGTTCTGCAGTAACTTCTAAAGAAGTAACTACCGGTGCAGCGTTAACTGTTACCGAAATTTCATTACTTGTTACGCCATCATAAGTAGCAATTACTGTAAATGTTCCAGCTGTTGTCATTTGATGTTGATAATTAACTACCTCATCGTTCATCTTTACCTCTGCTAAAGAACTAACTTCAGTACCGCTTCCTGTTTTAACAGTAAAAAAAGCATATTCGTCAAAATCATATGTCGTTTTATTAGAAGTAATAGTTAATGCATTTGTACCTCCACCATCTCCAGTTGGATCATCGTCTTTACACGAATTTAAAAAAGCTACTGATAGCATTAAAATAAAAAATAATTTAATTGTTTTCATAATTCTAAGTTGTTTTTTAATAAAATAAATTTTTAATTTTGCTAATATATAACCCAAACACCTATTAAACAAATTATTATAAAGAAAAATATTATTTTACTTCAATTAATTCATAATTTTTATATTTAATTATATATATCGCATCATTATATAGTCCTTTTTCGATTTTGTTTTTATAAACAAATTTACTTCCAAGTCTTTTTGAAGCTCGATTATTAAAAGCATTTTTATAATTATTATCTATTGCTAATCTCATTAAGGCATCGTATGTGGTATCATAGCCTTTGAATGAAAAATCAGACGGATAATCACCATATTTTGAACGGTAATTTTGTTTAAATGTGTAAACTTTAACATTATCATCAAATATGAAATTTGAAACTGGATATTGGAAATTTAAACGATTTAAATAGCGCGTTTCAATTTTAGCTATTTTTTTAGGTTTTTTAAGTACAAACATAGAGACTTTAAATTCTTCACCTAAAGCGCCTAAAGATTCTGTAACCTCTTTAACTTTGTAATCAAAATCATCATTCTTTTTGTTTGTTGTTAAAATAATCAAATTTTCTTTATCGGGCTTTATACTTTTTTCTAACAGTTCTCTTTCAATATAACCGTTATTCATTTTCATTACAGTTATTGTTTTTATTGAATCATTTCTTAACAAATAATTTTTTACTCTAATAGTGTTCTTTTTTTCATATTCAGTATCACTAGAAATAATAATTAATTGTTGTTGATTGGTGTAATTTTTACTAATATGTTCTAAAATTTTAGCTTCCAAAGCTAAATTTGTAGTGCTGTTTTGAATTACATTATCTCTATTAATTACAGCGTGATCTTTCATAGAGACTGGTGAAATTACTGGAATATTTTTTGAATCCAAAATAGAAGAAACTTTTTTATAGGAACTAAACATTAATGGACCAATTACAACATCTGTATTTGATAGATCCAATTTGTTTATTTGTTGTGTCAAACTTTCTGATTGCTTTTTAGTATCCAAAACCTTAACATTAATTGATAAGCCTTTTGTTTTTAAATCTTCAAAAGCCATTAAAGAACCTAAATAAAAATCAGTTGTTTTATTTAATAATTTTGCTTTTTTAGATTTTGCATCAAATGCAATTCCAGAATTAGCATCTAGCGGCAACATTAAAACTACATTCAAACTTTTTCCTGCAATATCAATATCATTTAATTCAGATTCTTTATTTGGAATATTAATTACCATATCTACTTTCAAACCTTTTTCAAGATTAAGTAGTGGATTTGCGGCTATAATTTCTTCTTTTGTAAACCCGTACAATTGTTCTAATCTATAAAACCCTTCTTTTTCTACAACTTTATGAGTTCTATAGGTTGGTTCTATTAAAGTTGGTGTATCAACAACCTTTGTAACTTCGTTATTTTTAATTGATGGAATATTTAAGATACTTCCTGCTTTTAAACCATTAATTAAAGTAGGATTTAATTCAATTAATTTGTCTTTTGAAATATTAAATTTTCGTGTTAATCCATAAAAAGTATCTTGAGATTGCACTGTGTAAGTAAAAAAATTTTGATTAAGCTCAGTTGCTTCAACAATTTTCACAGGAGTTTCTTTAATTTTTGATGGACATGAGTTTTTTAACTTTGTAGGGAATTTTAAAATTTGACCTATCGATAAATCTGCCCTTCTATTAAGTTTATTTATTTTTCTTACTTTTCTTTTTGAAACTTTATATTTTCTAGATAATGAATATAATGTTTCATAAGCTTTAACTTTATGGTATAAATAACCATCTACAATTGAGTCCTTCTTTGTTCTAGTAAATTTCAAAGGCTCTCTAGCAATAGATTTAGTCACTCTAACAGTTGATACTTTTGATTTTACTTTAAACTCTTTTTTTGGAACTATCAATACTTCATCCACATTTATACCATTGTTAGCATCTGGATTAAGTTTTAGAAGATTATAAGGTGTTATACCTAATTTTCGTGAAATACTTGTTATCGTTTCTTTTTCTGAAACGCGATATGTAGTATATTCTTTTTTTTGAGCAAATGTATTTAATGCTAAAAAAAGGGACATTATTATGAGAATAATTTGTTTTTTCATATTTTTTCTGTAATTATGTTGTTTTAGATGAGGCTTTTATTCCCATTCAATTGTTGCAGGTGGTTTTGAACTAATATCATAGACTACTCTATTGACACCTTTAACATTATTAATTATTTTATTTGATATTTCTTGTAAAAATTCATACGGTAAATTCACCCAATCTGCTGTCATTCCATCTGTGGAAGACACTGCTCTTAATGCTACTACTTTCTCATAGGTTCTTTCATCACCCATAACGCCAACCGAATTAACTGGTAATAACATTACACCTGCTTGCCAAACATCATCATACAACTTCCAATCCCTCAAACCATTTATAAAAATAGCGTCTACCTCTTGTAACATCGCAACTTTCTCTGGAGTAACATCTCCCAATATTCTTATCGCCAATCCTGGACCAGGAAATGGGTGTCGTCCTAAAAGTGTTGCATCTATTTTTAAAGATTTACCAACACGCCTTACTTCATCTTTAAATATCATACGCAATGGCTCAACAATCTTCAGCTTCATATAGTCGGGCAAACCACCTACATTATGATGAGATTTTATAGTTGCCGATGGACCGCCAGTTACCGATACCGATTCAATAACATCAGGATAAATTGTCCCTTGTGCTAAGAATTTTACATTTTGTATTTGATTGGCTTCATCATCAAAAACATCAATGAATGTTTTACCGATTGCTTTTCTTTTTAACTCTGGATCCGACAATCCTTTTAAAGCATTCAAAAAACGTGCCGAAGCGTCTACACCTTTAACGTTCAATCCCATATTTTGGTATTGTGCCAAAACATCTTTATATTCATTTTTACGCAACAAACCATTATCTACAAAAATACAATATAAGTTTTCACCTATTGCTTTATCCAGTAATACTGCAGCAACGGTAGAATCTACTCCGCCCGATAAGCCTAATACTACTTTTTCATTTCCAATTTCGTCTTGTAATTTTTTAACCGTTGTATCAACAAAAGCATCAGGTGTCCATGATTGTTCTATTTCTGAAATATGAACTAAGAAATTTTCTAATATTAATTTTCCATCGGAAGAATGATATACTTCGGGATGAAATTGTATTGCATACGTAGCTTCATTAGCAAATTTAAAACCTGCATTTTCAACATCAATGGTACTTGCAATTTTTTGAGCATTATTTGGTAAGCTTAAGATTGTATCACTATGACTCATCCATACTTGTGAATTTACATCAACTCCTTTAAACAACGTGTTTTCAGTTTCTACGTATGATAGATTTGCTCTTCCATACTCTCTGGTATTACTAGATCCAACTTGTCCACCAAAAAAATGTGCCAAATATTGTGCACCATAGCAAATACCTAATAATGGTATTTTTCCTTTTATTTTGGACAAATCAGGATGTAAAACAGATTCTCCTCTAACCGAACTTGGACTTCCAGATAAAATTACTGCCTTATAATCAGACACATTATAATTTTTACTGTTGTAGGGAAATATTTCGGAATAGATATTCAACTCTCTAACTCTACGAGCTATTAATTGGGTGAATTGCGACCCAAAATCTAATATTAATACTTTTTGTTGCATTTGCAAAAGTAATTATTTTTGGAAAAAGAGACTGATTAAATCTCTAAGAAAAAAGAAAAAATGTAACCTAGACAATTTCAGCAGTTAATCCTAACTCTAAAAGTTGAGTGCATTTAGATTCAAGTTCTTTATATTCACCTGTTTTAACAGCACATTTTCCTTTATAATGAACAAGCATTGTGCATTGTTCAGCTTGCAATAAAGTATGTTCACAAATATCAATTAAAGAATCAATCACAAAATCAAAAGTGTTGAAATTATCATCAAATAATACAATCTCATGTTGTGGTACAGTTTTCTCTACGACATCTACTTCTTCTTTTATTTTTTCTTTTATACTCATTTGTTGTTGTTTTGTGTTGCTAATATATAAACTATTAAGCTTTTAGCAAAATTTATGCCAAATTATTAAAGCAATCCTATTATAAAAAACATTTTAAAATTAGGATAGCACTATTTAAATATATTTAAAAACACATTATAAAGGTCATTTCCAAAAACTAGCGCCATAATAGCTAATATAAAGAAGAAACCTGCAATTTGTGCAATTTCCATTACTTTTTGCGAAGGCGGTCTACCCGAAATCATCTCATATAGTAGAAATACGATATGTCCTCCATCCAATGCTGGTATTGGCAATAAATTAAGGAAAGCCAACCATACCGAAAACATTGCAGTAAAATACCAAATAAAGGTCCAATTCCACGCTTTTGGCATTTGAGAAACAATACCAATAGGTCCTTTTACCTTTTTATATCCTTCTGTTTTTTTATTGAAAATCAATTTAAATTGACGTACTTGATTGGTTAGGTTATTTATTGTTTTTGAAAATCCTTTTGGAATAGACGCTCCAAATGAATACTCATTATGAGTAATGAAATTCTCTTTTACGTATTTATTCATATTTTCATATCCAAGCCCAATACCTATAATAGCACTATCTGGTACAGCAACTTTTAAAGCCACTGGATTATTATTTCTTAAAACAGAAATGTTTAGTGTGTCATTTTTATTCTTTTTAATAAAATGAACTAATTCATCCCAAGCCATAATTTTTGAATTATTGATTGAAATTATTTGATCACCCGATTTTAAATCCCCTTTACTTGCAGGAGATTCTTCTTTAACCACACCAATAAATGGATGAAAAGCCGGCGAAATAAAACTCTTACCTTGGCTTTTTAAAACCAATTTTTTAATTTCGTCTTTTAAAGGGAATGTAACCATTTTCCCATTTCTATTTACGGTCATTTCATCACCTAGCAAAATGTTTAATGGCACATTATCACTTAAATAATCATAGGATGCATCCATAAATTTATTAATGCTTTTTCCATCTACAGATACTACTTTATCACCTTTTTTAAGACCTAACTTTTCTCCAATCTCATCAACATAAATACCATTTGTCAATTTAGAGTTATCGATAAATGTTTCCCCTTTTGTAGACAATAAAATAGTATACAAAAACCAAGCTAGTAAAAAATTAACCGTAACGCCACCAATCATAATAATGAATCGTTGCCATGCAGGTTTGGATCTAAACTCCCACGATTTTGGCGGTTTTTTCATTTGTCCCATATCCATACTTTCATCAATCATGCCTGCTATTTTCACATAACCTCCAAAAGGAATCCAACCAATTCCATAAACAGTATCGCCTATTTTCTTTTTAAATAATGAGAATTTATAATCGAAAAATAAATAAAATTTTTCAACTTTAGTTTTAAATAATTTTGCTGGTATAAAATGCCCCAATTCGTGTAAAATAACCAGAATGGATATTATTAATATAAATTGTGCTATTTGAATAATTACGGTCATTGCTATTTAGTTTTTAAAAACGCACAAAAGTACGTTTTTAAAAACTAAATAGTAACAGTAAAATAATTATTGCTTAATAATTGTTCTAAAACCTGATCCATTTAAGGTAACAATTTTTATAATAAATACACCTGTATTTAAATGGGCTATATTTATAGCATTTAATGGATTCTCTTTTTCTAATACTTTTCTTCCTACTACATCAAACATACTTACTTTTAAAATTTTAGCATTATTAGTATGAATTACATTTAGCAATGATTGTGCTGGATTTGGAAAGACTAAAACATCTGTATTAATTTCATTCTCAACCTCACCTAAAACAGCTGTATTATTTCTAGAAATAATTTCTACATCTGGATCTATATCAATACTTGCAATTGTAAAATTAATTGGTCTTTCAAAAACTTGTCCTTCACTAGTCAATTCTAATCTAATCATTTCTTGCTCTCCCATTGTTCCATTAACTCTAATTGGTAATGGTGTTTCAAAAAATGACACAGACGCATGTGATTGTGTTTGATTTACGCGAATTCTTATATTATTATTACTTGCATTCTGACTCCAAGTTGTTGTGAAAGTAGGAAAACCTTCACCGGTAAACCAATCGCTAAAAAACTCCGTTAAATCAAAACCACTCACCGTTTCTAAATGTTGTTTTAATTGATCTGTAGAAGCATAATTGTAGGCTAAATTAGAATCTGCTAAATAATTTTTAACAGCTTGGAAAAAATCAATATCACCCATTTTATAACGCAACATATTTAGTAGCATTGCACCTTTACGATAAGATAATCTACTATTAAAAATACGTCCTACACTATTAATATTATCTACCCAAACAGATCCACCATTTTGTGATGTAATATAGTTTACTGTACCACTTTTCCAATTAACAAAAGCAGCATCGCCATCCATGTTTTCAATTACCAATGCGGCCAAATAGGTTGCAAAACCTTCATTCAACCAAATATCTTCCCAAGAGCCACACGTAATTTTATTACCAAACCATTGATGTGCTAATTCATGTGCAATTAAACCGCGAGACCAACCACCCATAAAAGTCATTGTGGTATGTTCCATACCGCCACTCCATCCAAACTGCGCGTGCCCATATTTTTCATTTGAAAAAGGATACAATTCAAATAGACTGCCAAATAAATCCATGATTGCTGGCGTTACTGCAGTTGCATTTTGAGCTGTTGTTAAACTTTCAGGATACACATAATTAACAACATCAAAATTACCAGTGGCAACATGATCATTATAAACTACGTAATCTGTTACAGCAATTGCAATTAAATAAGCAGGAATTGGATACGCGTGATTCCAATGTGTTATTAAATCTGTACCATCTACTGTTTCGGATTGTAATAAGCCATTTGAAGCCGCTTTATAAGTTGATGGATGTGTTATAATTATATCAATTTCATCAATTTTATCATCCAAACTTTGTTTACAAGGCCACCAACCTTTAGCGCCGTACGGTTCTGATAAAGTCCATAATATTGGTGTTGCACTTGCGCCATGCGTAGTTACTTCAAAAGAGCCAAAACCTGAACTTACAGGGTTTCCGCTATAAGATACACTTACTGAATCGAGCACACTGGTTAACTGTGTTACAGGAAAATCTATAACAAGTTCGTCATTAGCATTATGAGTGAAATTTAAAGTTACACCACGTTGTTTTACTTCACTAACAGTTAAATTATTAGCCAAATCAAATGTGATACTATTCATGTCGCTTAAAGCTATAAAATGCGATGTCACTTTACCAGATATCTGTGATTGCGTAGGATCCACATCCCATTCCAACCTATGATATTTTAAATCATAATCTGTCGTGTTTATATTTTGCTTATAATTCATTTTAGAATTTGCAGCCTTTTGTTCTAATTTTATAAGGTCTTTTAAGTAATCTGATTTTTTTTCTTGCCCATAAGATGTTATAAAAAATAAAACAGAAAAAGAAAGTGTAAGAAATTTCATAAATGTAAATTTGTAATCCGTTAAAAATTCAAATATAGTTATTTATGAAACAAGATAATGTTAAAAAACCCTACATTCTTATTAAAACGATGTTACTTTTTTCTGTAATTGGTATTTTTGCTATATATGTATTAATTTCGAAACCTAAAAAACTTCCCGTTTATAACCCAGTTGACGTAAATCCAAGGCTCGTTGATAATTCAGTTAAACATATTAAAAACGGACATAAAATTGCTAATTTTTCATTAATCAATCAAAATGGAAAAACCATTACTCAAGAAGATTATAAAAATAAAATTTATGTTGCTGATTTTTTCTTTACTAGATGCACAACAATTTGCCCAATAATGTCTACAAACATGTCTCAATTACAGAATAATTTTATAGATAATAAGCAAGTTAAGTTTCTTTCAATGTCTGTAACACCCATAATAGATAGTGTTTCAGTTTTAAAAGAATACGCCACTAAAAAAGGAGCGATTTCTAAAAAATGGCATATTACTACTGGCGAGAAAAAACATATTTATGAATTAGCCAGGAAGTCATTTATGGCGGTATTGGATGAAGGCGATGGCAATGAACAAGATTTTATTCATACTGAACAGTTTATACTTATTGATAAAAAACAACAAATACGAGGCTATTACGATGGCACAAAAAAAGAAGATATAAAACAAATTATTGCTGATATTGAGTTGCTTCTTTCTGAATAATATATTACTAAAAGGTATCTCGACTCCGCTCGATGTGACAAAGAGAAAAAACCATTAATAACCTAAATTATTAATCGCAAATAATAAGTATATTTGCCTTTCAAAATTTCAAACATGAAAACTACAGTAGCTGATTTATTAAAAGCAGATAAAATTAACAAAGACGTCCAATTAAAAGGTTGGGTAAGAACTTTTAGAGCAAACCGATTTATTGCCATTAACGATGGCTCTACAATTAATAACATTCAGTGTGTTGTTAATTTTGAAGAAATGGATGATGCTTTATTAAAACGGATCAATACTGGCGCAGCAATATCAGTCAAAGGTATATTAATTGAAAGTCAAGGAAAAGGACAAAAAGTGGAAATCAATGTAAGTGATTTAGAAATTCTAGGCGATTCTAATCCTGAGGAATATCCAATTCAACCAAAAAAACACAGCTTTGAATTTTTAAGAGAACAAGCGCATTTACGTGTTAGAACAAATACATTTAGTGCGGTTATGCGAGTACGTTCTGCATTGTCTTTTGCAGTACATCAATACTTTACAAAAAATGGCTTTTATAATTTCCATGCGCCAATTATTACAGGTTCTGATGCCGAAGGTGCTGGAGAAATGTTTGGTGTCACAAATTTTGATTTAGATAAGTTACCAAAAGATGATGCTGGAAATGCTGATTTCTCTCAAGATTTTTTTGGCAAACAAACTAATTTAACTGTATCTGGACAACTAGAAGCTGAAACTTACGCAATGGCTTTGGGAAAAGTATATACGTTTGGACCAACTTTTAGAGCAGAAAACTCTAACACAACAAGACATTTAGCTGAATTTTGGATGATTGAACCTGAAGTTGCATTTAACGACTTGGCAGACAATATGGACTTGGCAGAAGATTTCATTCAAGATGTTATAAAATATGTTTTGGAAAATTGTAAAGATGATTTGGCATTTTTAGATGCGCGTTTAACAAAAGAAGACAGCTCAAAACCTATGGCTCAACGTAGCGATATGGCATTAATTGAAAAATTAAAGTTTGTAACAGAGAATAATTTTAAACGTGTAAGTTATACTGAAGCAATTGATATTTTAAGAAATTGCAAACCAAATAAAAAGAAGAAATTTCAATTTATTATTGATGAATGGGGTGCCGATTTACAAAGTGAGCACGAACGTTATTTGGTAGAAAAACATTTTAAATGCCCAGTGATTTTGTTTGATTATCCTGCAACTATCAAAGCATTTTATATGCGCATGAATGATGACGGAAAAACAGTTAGAGCAATGGATGTTTTATTTCCAGGTATTGGAGAAATTGTTGGTGGCTCACAACGTGAAGAACGCTTAGATGTTCTAAAAGAAAAAATGAAAGCTTTGGATGTTGATGCAGAAGAATTATGGTGGTATCTAGACACTCGAAAATTTGGGACTGCTGTACATAGTGGCTTTGGACTTGGTTTTGAGCGTTTGGTATTATTTACAACAGGAATGGGCAACATTAGAGATGTAATACCATTTCCAAGAACACCTCAAAATGCTGAATTTTAATAATCAATAAAAATTATTGTATCTTTGATAATGAGATAAAATCTCTAAATAAATACTTAGTAATTCAAATTCTGGAAAATTTAGAATAAGACCTTATGTTAAAACAAAATTTAAATTTTAAATTATCACAAAAATTATCTCCTCAGCAAATACAGCTGATGAAGTTAATTCAATTACCTACGCAAGCATTTGAGCAAAAATTAAAACAAGAAATTGACGAAAATCCTGCTTTAGAAAATGGTAAGGAAGAAATTGAAGATGATGAGTTTTCAAATCTAGAGGATGATTATGACGCAAAAGAATCTGAACAAGATATAAACATAGATGATTATTTAAGTGATGATGAAATTCCAAATTACAAAACTCAAACTAATAATTACAGTGCAGATGATGATGAAAAAAGTATTCCATACGCTGGAGGAACTACCTTTCACGAACATTTAAAATCACAACTAAACACATTTCGTTTAGATGAAAATGAACGAAAGATTGCTGAATTCTTAGTTGGTAGTATTGATGACAGTGGTTATATTAGACGAGAGATAATTGATTTGGTTGATGATTTAGCCTTTACTGCTAATGTATTTACTGATGAAGAAACAATTGAAAGCGTACTTGTTAAAGTACAACGCTTAGAGCCTGCTGGAGTTGGAGCAAGAAATTTAGAAGAATGTTTAATTATTCAACTAAATCAAAAAAGAGAAAAACCTGCCCGAATTTTAGCTATTAAAATATTGGAAAAATCGTTTGAACATTTTGCAAAAAAGCATTATAAAAATTTACTTAAAAAGCACGACATTAATGAGACCCAATTAAAAGATGCTATTACCGAAATATCAAAACTAAACCCTAAACCTGGTGGTGGTTTTGCTGGAAGCACAAAATTTATAGAACAAATTGTACCAGATTTTACGATACGAATTGTAGAAGACAAATTAGAGCTTACATTAAATTCAAGAAACGCACCAGAATTACACATATCATCTCAGTATAGTAATATGTTAAAAGGCTATGCGGTAAGTAAAGAGAAATCGAAATCGCAAAAAGAGGCCGTGTTTTTTATCAAACAGAAATTAGATGCCGCAAAATGGTTTATTGACGCTATCAAACAACGCCAACAAACATTAATGCTAACAATGTCTGCAATTATGCATCATCAAGAATCGTATTTCTTATCTGGTGATGAACGTGATTTAAAACCAATGATTTTGAAAAATATTGCAGACAAAATCAATATGGATGTTTCAACAGTTTCACGGGTTGCAAACAGTAAATATGTTAATACACCATATGGTACAAAATTAATTAAAGTTTTCTTTTCTGAATCCATGAAAAATGATCAAGGAGAAGATGTTTCTACTAGAGAAATTAAAAAAATATTGGAGACAATAATTAGTACAGAGAATAAAAAGAAACCATTAACCGATGAAAAATTATCGGCGCATTTAAAAGAAAAAGGTTATTTAATTGCACGTAGAACTGTTGCAAAGTATAGAGAACAATTGAGTATTCCAGTTGCAAGAATGCGTAAAGAATTATAATTGTTATATTATAAAATAAATTTAAGTAATAGTTAAGTGTTTTGAAAACCGAAATAATAATATCGTACCTATTTCATCCCGTACTTTTTTCTACAGTTGGGACACTTTTGTTTTTTAGTATTCAGCCAAAATATTTACCAAAAGCATTTGAACATAAAATAATTACTGTTGTATTTTTAAGCACTTATGTTATTCCAGTAATCTTTTTATTTTTACTTAAAAAAAAGAAATCAATAGAAAGTTATCATTTAAAAACCATAAATGAACGCAAGTTTCCAATAGTGTTTTTCTTTATCATCACACTATTATTAGGTTTTCGTTTATTACAATTACATGTTATAGATCTTTTAGCTTACAGCTTTTTGGCAGGCGCTTTATCTCTTTCAATTATTTTTGCATTATTGTTTTTAAAAATTAAAACAAGTCTTCATACCGTTTCTATTGGTAGTCTCACTGGTTTTATTATGGTAATAAGCTATCACTTTAAAATTCAATTATTAGTGTTGCTAATGCTTAGTTTTATTCTTTTTGGCATAATAGCAACTGCTAGATTAAAATTAAAAGCACATAACTTGCAAGAGGTACTTTTGGGTTTTGTAATTGGCTTATTATCTCAATTTTTTATTTATGGCTTGTTTTTATATTTATAATATTTTCAAAAAATAATTATAATTTACATGATATAAAACATCAAACCAAATTTAAAGCTTTTTAAATTTAAAGGGTCTTCATTGTTAAAATTAACATCTTTAAAGAGTGAATTTAATCCGTAATATACAAAGCCATTCCAAGTTCCGTGACCCATAGAAATTGACAAGCCATATTGAAGTTTATTAATATTATTGAGATCTTTATATTTCTGAATTCCATTTAAATCAAATTCTGATTTCGAACTAAACACATAAGATAGATTAACACCAGAATAAAGTCTAAAAAATTTATATTTATCTATTGTTGATTTTCGCCAACGTATTTGTATAGGCATTTCTATTTTATGAAAAAGTAGTTTGTTACTCGTAAAATACTCAAAATCTTCAAAATTAGAAACTGATAATTGATCACTACTATTACTGATTTTCATATTATGGAAATACGTGTCACGTGCATACCCTAAACCAACTCCCATACCAAAATTACGCTGTTCGTTAAAAGGGACATCTCTTATTAAGCCCATAAAAATGGTGTTTGAAACACCTCTTAAATTTACAGATGCTGGTTTATTGCGTAATAAATTATATGACGCGCCAATGTATATTTGGTCTTCTAAGTAATAACCGGATTTGGTTTTTGGTTCTTCTTTTAAATCACCTTGTGCTTGAATTAAAAGAGAAAATAACAAAAATAAAATAGTAACTAGTTTCATTGTTAAAGAATAGGATAACAAATATACAATAAACAGCATAAAAAAACCTCATCAAAGTTGATGAGGTTTGTATTATAGTAAAATAGAATTTAATTTATCCTAAAGAAACTCTTTTAAAACTTTTAACAGCAACATCACCATATGTTTTCACATAATCAGCAACACTTTGTTTTTCATCTTTAATAAAGTTTTGATCTAACAAACATTGTTCTTGATCTAAAGATGTATTATCAGAGATAAAACGTTCTAACTTACCTGGCAAAATTCTATCCCAAATTTGTTCTGGTTTACCTTCTGCTTTTAATTCTGCTTTCGCAGCATCTTCAGCTTTAGCTAAAACATCAGCTGTTAATTGTGACATAGAAATATATTGAGGTACATTTTTAAGGTGCTTCCCTAAACGTGCCAACTCTTCGTTATCTTTTTCAATTACTGCAATTCTTGCTTCTGTTTCAGAGGCAACGAAATCTGCAGTAAAATCTTTATATGATAATGTAGTTGCTCCCATAGAAGCAGCTTGCATTGCTAAATCTTTAGTTAACACATCCGCTTTATCTACATTTGCAGTTAAACCAACAATTGCAGCAATTTTATTACCGTGTACATAAGAACCAATAAATGGTGCTTCAATTTTTTCGAAAGATGGAATTTCTAATTTTTCACCTATTACGCCAGTTTGTTCAACTAATTTATCGGCAACAGTCATACCACCAAAATCAGCAGCTAAGAACGCTTCTCTAGAATCATGATTAATTGCAATGTCTGCAAATTGATTTGCTAAATCTACAAAGTCTTGATTTTTACCAACAAAGTCAGTTTCACAAGCCAATACAATTGCAACTGCAACAGTATTATCATTATTTATTTTTGCTATAGCAACACCTTCGCTAGAATCTCTATCCGCTCTTTTTGCAGCAACTTTTTGTCCTTTTTTACGTAATACTGATATTGCTTCGTCAAAATCTCCATTAGCTTCAACTAACGCATTTTTACAATCCATCATTCCAGCACCTGTAGCTTTTCTTAATTTATTTACTTCTGCAGCAGTTATTTTTGCCATTGTATTTAATTTTTTATATCAATTTAATGATAGGTATTAATATTAAAAAATGTTGGTTTAAGAATTACATTCTAAAACCAACATTTAATTTAAAACTTGATTTTATATTATTTTTTATCTTCAGTAGCCTTATCTTTACTAGCTTTTCTTTCAGAAAGACCAGCAGTAATTGCACCTGTAAGATGTGTTAATACACTTGTAATAGATTTAGAAGCATCATCATTTGAAGGTACTACAAAATCAACTAATCTAGGATCAGAATTAGTGTCTACCATTGCAAAGATAGGAATGTTTAATTTACGAGCTTCTGCAACAGCAATGTGTTCACGTTTAATGTCAATAACAATTAACGCACCTGGCAAACGTGTCATATCAGAAACAGAACCTAAATTCTTTTCTAGTTTTTCACGTTGACGGTTTATTTGTAATTTTTCTCTTTTTGATAAAGCATCAAAAGAACCATCTAATTTCATTCTATCTATATGTGCCATTTTTTTAATAGCTTTACGGATTGTCACAAAATTAGTTAACATTCCTCCAGGCCATCTTTCTGTAATATAAGGCATATTTACAGATTTAGCATTATCAGAAACGATTTCTTTAGCTTGTTTTTTTGTTGCTACATAAAGAATTTTTCTTCCTGATGCTGCAATTTTCGCAAGTGCTTTATTAGCTTCTTCAATTTTAGCTACGGTTTTGTATAAATCAATAATATGTACACCACTACGTTCTGTATAGATGTAAGGCGCCATATTAGGATTCCATTTTCTTGTTAAGTGTCCAAAGTGAACACCAGCTGCTAACAAGTCTTTTACTTCAATATTTTTCATTTTGTTTAGTTTACGTTCCGTAAGATTTAGCAATACATAAGTAGTTCTTTTACGAAGTCTTATCTATTTGGATGCTAGACTCAAACAATAACTTTTTAATAATTTATTTTCAATAATCTAATGTCAATTTTATTGATAAAAGACCAAAGACCAATCTAACGTTTAGAGAATTGGAATTTCTTACGTGCTTTTTTCTGACCGAATTTTTTACGTTCTACCATTCTTGGATCTCTTGTCATTAAACCTTCTGGTTTTAACACCAAACGATATTCTTCGTCTAATGAAACAAGTCCTCTAGAAATAGCTAAACGAATAGCTTCTGCTTGACCAGTAATTCCACCTCCAAAAACATTTACTGTAATGTCAAACTTCTCAACATTTTCTGTAAGCATTAAAGGTTGCACTACTTTATAACGTAAAGTGTCTGTAGTAAAATAATCTTTCATATCTTTACCATTAACAGTAACTTTTCCGCTACCATCACTCATATACATACGAGCAACTGCTGTTTTTCTTCTTCCTATTTTATGAATAATTTCCATATTATTTGAAATCTTTTAAATTAATAGCTTTTGGTTTTTGAGCTGTTTGATCATAATCACTTCCTACGTAAACGTATAAGTTTTTATAAATTGCTCTTCCCAATTTGTTTTTTGGCAACATACCTTTAACAGCTTTTTCTACTAAACGTATTGGATCTTTTCCAAACATTTCTGTAGCTGTAAGCGTTCTTTGTCCTCCTGGATAACCTGTGTGACGCATATATATTTTATCCGTCCATTTCTTACCAGTTAATTTGATCTTCTCAGCATTGATAACAATAACATTGTCACCACAATCAACGTGAGGTGTGAAGTTAGTTTTGTGTTTACCTCTTACTAGTTTTGCAACTTTAGAAGCTAACCTTCCTAATACTTCGCCTTCAGCATCAACTATTAACCACTCCTTATTTACAGAAGCTTTATTAGCAGATACAGTTTTGTAACTTAGTGTGTTCACTCGTAGTATTTATTATATTAAACATTCCTCTTTACTCTAAAGAGTTTGCAAAAGTACGACTATTTCTTAACATAACAAGTTGTAATGTTAAAATATTTAGCATAAAAAAAGTCCTGCAAAATTATTTTGCAGGACTTGTAATGATATAGATTATCTTAATGCTTTACCTTTTTTATCATAAAAACGATATTTAAGGTATTGGTATGCATCTCTAGGTATTATTTTTATCCATTTTTTATGTTGTAAAAACCACTTTTGTTGTATTGATGGAAATCCTTTTTGCAAATAAGCTGCAATAAAAGGATGTAAATTTAATGACAATCCATTGAATTTTGGATGATTCACTAAACGGTCTAAATCATGACCTATTTTATCTATCAAAATAATTGGCGCTTCTACTAATCCATCTTTATTTGGATTTGGCTCACGTGTTTGGATTTCACGTTCTTGTCGTACTCTTTGTCTAGTTATTTGCACTAAACCAAATTTACTTGGCGGTAGAATTTTATGTTTTGTTCTACTAAACTGCATTTCGGCTTTCATGTGTTCAAATAATTTATTTCGATCTTCGGCACGATGCATATCTATAAAATCTACAACTATAATGCCGCCCATATCACGTAATTGTAACTGGCGAGCAATTTCTGTAGCCGATATTAAATTGACTTCCAAGGCAGTATCTGCTTGTGAATTTCCTTTTGAAGAACGATTTCCACTATTTACATCGATAACGTGTAAAGCTTCTGTATGTTCTATAACAAGGTAAGCGCCTTTTTGCATGGATACGGTTCTTCCAAATGCTGATTTTATTTGGCGTTCAATACCAAACCTATCAAAAATAGGAACGTCTGCATTGTAATGTTTTACAATGGACACCTTCTTTGGCGATATCTGTTCTAAATATTCTTTAATCTCTCCAACCAACTCTTTATTATTGCATAATATGCGCGTAAAAGAATCGTTAAAGATGTCTCTTAAAATAGAGGAAGCTCTATTCATTTCAGTAAGTACTTTTACTGGTGCTTTTTGATTTTTAAGAGCAACTTGCTCGCACATCTCTTTCCATTTATTTAAAGAGAATTGTAAGTCTTTATCTAATTCTGCTACTTTAATATCTTCTGCAACAGTTCTTAAGATAACACCAAAACCTTTTGGCTTAATACTTTTTACTAAGCGTTTTAGGCGGTCTTTTTCTGCACGACTATTGATTTTTTGAGACACTGATATTCTATCAGAAAAAGGGACTAAAACCAAATAACGTCCAGCTATTGAAAGCTCAGAACTTATTCTTGGTCCTTTGGTTGATATTGGTTCTTTTACTACTTGAACCAACATGCTTTGTCCTCCTTTTATAACTTTTTCAATTTTACCGTGCTTGTCTATTTCTTTTTCAAATTTAAAATCTTTCAGTAAATAATCTTTACTTCCCGATTGTATTTGTTTCATGAATTTTTGCACAGATAAAAATTTTGGTCCTAAATCGTGATAATGTAAAAAAGCATCTTTTTCGCTTCCAACATTCACAAATGAGGCGTTTAATCCGTTTAATGTTTTTTTAACTTTTGCTAAAAAAATATCTCCAACGGCAAACTTATTTACACCATTGTCTTTATGTAGCTCTATTAATTTACCATCTTTTAATAAAGCAAAATCTATATCAGAGGAATGTGATCTAATTATTAATTCTATGTTCACTCTGTTTATTTTTATTCCTTTATCAGATAAAAATCTGAATCAAGGATGTTAATATTATGGGTACAAACGAAATTTGATTTGGATCAAACTTCTATGTCAATGAACGTGTTTTTAAGAAACTTAAAAACTTATGTGTTTTAAAAACACATAAGTTTTTGTTATTAGTCTTTTGTACAAATAGTGCTTTTGCTTTTTCTGTACAAATTGAGATTAATTATTATTTCTTCTTTTTGTGACGATTTTGTCTACTTCTTTTCTTTCTTTTGTGAGTAGAGATCTTTGCTCTCTTTCTTTTTTTACCACTTGGCATAATTATATGTTTTTATTGATTATTATATTATTTAACCTTTACTTTTGATTTTACTGCTTCAACAAATACTTTAGCAGGTTTAAATGCTGGTATGTTGTGTGCTGGTATTTTAATTGTTGTGTTTTTTGTTATATTTCTTCCTGTTTTTTCTGCTCTTTTCTTTACGATAAAACTTCCAAAACCTCTTAA
>JAZGEV010000039.1:0-2820 GCA_036478895.1 Flavobacteriaceae bacterium
AATGAATTCATTAATTCTTATGTTGACAATGAACAAAAAAAAGTTGATAGTAAGGAATTAATTGAGTTAATGAGTAAATGGTCGGGATTTGAACCTAAAATGTGGGGAACAACAATTATTGGCTTTGGGAGTTACCACTATAAGTATGCAACTGGACACGAAGGTGATGCTCCATTAATTGCTTTTTCACCACGAAAGACTGCATTTTCTATTTATGCATATTCACCTATTGATGAGCATAAACATTTTTTGGACGAATTAGGAAAATTCAAAATTGGAAAAGTTTGTATCTATGTAAAAAAACTATCTGACATCAACATCTTGACTTTAGAAAAAATGAGTAAAGCGACTATTAAATATTTATATGAACATAACGAATGTGCTTGCAGAAATTAACAACAACCGCTAACAATGGCTATAGTTAATACGAGTTTTAGTGCTTAATCTAAAGTGAAGTGCATTTTACAAAGTCCGCAAAATTTACAATTTTGCGTGCCTATTAAATAAAGAAATGGTGCTTGGCTTTTGGGTAGTGAGGTTTTAGGTGGCGTTTCGCAAGTCCAGATAAATTGCAAATCATGGCAGAAAAGTGCAGAAGAAATTGAAAATAGAGAGCTAATAAATGATAGGATTTATACAGTATTACCAAAGGGGATTTTATTAATTGGGAATACTTCAGAATTTAAAAATAGTCTTGAACAATTAACAACTTTTGAGCTTTTTAGAAAAGGATTAAATAATATTGATATATTAACTTATGATGAATTATTGGAAAGAGCTAGATTTATTCTCGGACAAAGTAAAAATCATAATTTGAAAAGTGTTGAAAATAAAGATGATGATTTACCATTCTGAAAGTACTACTGGCAACAAACAATATAAAAAACTGGGCAGAAAGTGATATATATGAACGAATTAGAATAAAATAAAAGCGTAGTAAATTGAAAGATTGGTGCTTCAAAATGCCAAAATTTCATATTGCAATCGTTCTATGCAATTAAGGAGTTAATACAAATATAATATGAAAAAAAGAAGAGATTTTATCAAAGCTATTTCAATTAGTGGGGTTGCTTTTATGCTTCCTCTAAATTTGAGTGCCAATATTATAGAAAAGAAGAAAAAAAAGTTATTGAGATTCGGCATCTGTGCTGATATACATAAAGACATCATGCATGATGGAGATGAACGACTCAAAGCATTTATTGATGAAGTAAAGGAGAAAAATCTTGATTTTATTATTCAACTAGGTGATTTTTGTAGTCCGAATGATTATAACCAAGATTTTATGGATATTTGGAATAAATATCCAGGAAAAAAATATCATGTAATAGGTAATCATGATACGGATGGTGGTTTTACTAGAGATCAGGTTGTGGAATATTGGAACGCTATTGGCAAAACATATTCATTTGATTGTAATGGCTATCATTTTGTTGTTCTTGACGGAAATGATAAAGATCCTTCTCCAGATCGTCCACCAGGGTCTGCCAGATTTATTGGCAAAAAGCAGTTAAAGTGGTTGGAAAAAGATTTAGCGGAAACCAAATTACCAACCATTGTGTTTTGTCATCAAGGTTTAGATAATGATTTAGGTGGTATTTACAATGCTACAGAAAGTAGGTTAGTATTGGAGAAAGCAAACAAAAAAGCAGGTTTTCAAAAAGTCCAAATTGTTTTTTCAGGCCATCACCATCAAGACTACTCCAATAGTATAAACAGCATCCATTACATCCAAATAAACAGCATGTCTTATCAATGGTTAGGAGACGATTTCCAGCACATACGCTATGGCAAAAAAGTAGATGAAACTCATCCAATGATAAAATACACCGTACCCTACAAAGATCCTATTTGGGCCTATGCCGAAATTTCCACAGATAACACATTTAAATTATATGGTAAGAAAACAGAATTTGTTGGTCCATCACCTGAAGAATTAGGTGTTGATATGAGTAAATATGGATATGACATTGTACCATATATTTCTGATAAAAAAATTAAATTAAAATGATAATTAACAGTATAAAACAATGACTAAGTGCTAAATTGAAAGAGTAGCGTTTCGAAATCGCCTACTATTCTTACACAGAACGTTAGCAGCAAAAATATGAAAATTGAAAACAGTAAATTGGAAGATGTATCCATAATATTTGATTTATATAGGATAGCGACTGATTATATGAAATCGAAAAATCAAGTTTATTGGCCTGAATTTTCGAAAGAACTAATCTTAAATGAAATTAAAGAAAGTAGACAATGGAAATTATTGATTGATGAACAAATTGCATGTATATGGGCAACAACATTGAATGACGAATTAATTTGGGGAAATAAAAACAATGAGCCATCTATTTATATTCATCGAATTGCTACAAACCCAGATTTTCGAGGTAAAAATCTTGTAACAAAATTGATTAATTGGGCGAATAAATTTGGAAAGAACCAAAGCTTGAAATATATACGAATGGATACTGTTGGATTAAATAAAGGTTTAATCGATCATTACAAAAAACTCGGATTCCAATTTTTAGGATCAAAAGAACTTGAGAACACAAATGGACTACCAGAACATTATAAAGACGGAAAAGTGTGTTATTTTCAAAAGGAAATAATTTAATTAATTAAAGTTGCAAACAATGTATAAAAATAATAAAAGTTAAGTGTTAGACCGAAAGTTGGTGTATATTAACAGGATTCGTCAAATTTTCAATTTGAAGGTTAAAAGAAAAATAACAGTAAAATTGTAAATTTGACCAAGTGCTAAACCGGAAAAGTAAGTGTGTTTTAATCCTTACCATTCTTGTAAAAACAGTTAAAAAT
>JAZGEV010000040.1:0-19728 GCA_036478895.1 Flavobacteriaceae bacterium
CAGGAATGACATTTGATTTTAATTACAGTTTCTACAAATAATATGATTTCCTTTTAAAAAAACAGCCCCTTTTTATTTAAGTGTGCGTTTGCCCTATAATCAGGTGATTTCAAGAATTGTTTGATTAGTGAAACTCCACGTTTTTTTTGCGCAGTTATTGAACTAACCCCGATTTTTAGCGAAGTTTGTGGGTTTAATTCCCCCGATGCTCTGCGTCGAAATATAAAAGAAATTCCTAATTTGATTAACTATAGTTTAAAAGCTGCTTTAACCTTGTCTAAATAGTCAAGTTTTTCCCAAGTAAAAGTTTCCACTTCTTTTTCAATCACTTTTCCGTCTGGAGATTTAAATCTCACAGTTTTAATCTCTGGAGTTCTTCCCATATGTCCATAAGCTGCTGTTTCTAAATAAATAGGATTACGTAACTTTAAGCGTTGTTCAATAAAATACGGACGCATATCAAATAATTTTTCAACTATTTTACTAATTTCACCATCGGTTAAATCAACTTTGGCAGTTCCGTAAGTTTCTACATTAATACTGGTAGGTTGTGCAACACCAATTGCATATGAAACTTGTACCAATACTTCTTTACATAAACCTGCAGCAACTAAGTTTTTGGCAATATGGCGTGTTGCATACGCACCAGAACGGTCAACTTTACTTGGGTCTTTACCCGAGAAAGCGCCACCACCATGAGCTCCTTTTCCACCATAGGTATCTACTATTATTTTACGACCTGTTAAACCTGTATCTCCGTGAGGTCCGCCAATAACAAATGTTCCAGTTGGATTGATATGATAAGTGATTTTCTCATTAAATAAAGCCTGAATTTTAGCAGGTAATTTAGCAATAACTCGTGGAATTAAAACATCAACAATATCTGTTTTAATGGTTTTAAGCATCGCATCATCAGCTATTTGTTTTGCTTTATTTGATGTGTCAGTTGGTTTTATAAAATCATCGTGTTGTGTAGAAACAACAATTGTGTCAATTCTTACTGGTACATTATAATCAGAATATTCTATGGTAACTTGTGATTTTGCATCTGGTCTAAGATAAGTTATGTCGGTTAATTCACGTCTCATAGCGGCTAATTCTACCAATATTAAGTGTGATAAATCTAATGCTAAAGGCATATAATTATCGGTTTCATCGGTGGCATAACCAAACATCATACCTTGATCTCCAGCGCCTTGATTTTCTTTATCAGCACGTTCTACACCTTGATTTATATCGGCAGATTGTTCGTGAATAGAGGAGAAAACACCACAGGAATTTCCATCAAACATATATTCACTTTTGGTATACCCAATTTTATTAATAACATCGCGCGCAATTTTTTGCACATCAAGATAGGTTTTTGATTTCACCTCACCAGCCAAGACAACTTGTCCGGTTGTTACTAGTGTTTCACAAGCTACTTTGGATTCTGGATCAAAGGCTAAAAAATTATCTATTAAAGCATCTGAAATTTGATCCGAAACTTTATCTGGATGGCCTTCAGAAACAGATTCTGATGTAAATAAATATGACATTATAAATGGTTTTACTTTACAAGAAGATATGAGATTGCTGGTAAAACGGTCGTAAAATTATACAACACTGTTTTAGCATTTTTTATTGAGGTTGCAATCAGTCAAAGTCTTCCTCTAAAGAAATTAATATTCTTTATTTTAAATACTAAACTTAGTATTCAGCGGCAAAGATAGTTTTTTATTTGTGTTATGACAAGAATTTAAAAGTTAATTAAATTCAAAAACAGACTTCAAATTATTTCAATCTCAATTTTACTTTACGGATAGAATCTTTTTGAGTTTCGGTCCATTTGTAGCTACTTTCATAAATACCTTTGGTTTCCCAATCGCCATACATAGGGTTTGGTAATACAATATACTTCACACCAAAATCATTAGATAAATTTGTGACTAAACGATTTCTTTTTGCAGTATTTTGATGGTCAAATATGTCTGAAAAATCGGATAAATTATCGCCTAAAAGCATAAATATTTGATGCGTATTGTTAATTAGTGCTCTTCGCGGTTCTTTACCGCTAGTTTCTGTTTTTAATAACACGTGTTCTTCATCTACATTTGGAAATCCTTCTTTTATAAGGTTTGCAATGGTTTCTTTTTTTAATATATCTTTTCTGTTTGAAACATAAAAAATAGTTACATTATTATCCGCAGCATATTTAAAAAATTCTAACGCACCTGGAACAGGTTTCGCTTTTTCTTCTTTCACCCATTTTGACCAAGTTAAAGAGGTGTAATTTTCATCATTTTTCACCATTCTTGCATTGTAAGGACTGTTGTCTAAGACGGTTTCGTCAATATCAGTTACAATTGCTATTGGTCTTTTATAAGTTTTCTGTAAAGCCTCGTTTAAGTGTAATGTTGCCAAATTAAATGCTTGATGACATAGTGCTTTATACTCAGCAGACTGTTGCTGCCATAGCAAGGCTTGAATAGAATGTTCGCGAATTGGGATTGTTACATCTGTTTTAACTTTTACTTGTTTCTTTTTTGCACCTGTTTTACATCCAATAGTAACTATGGAAATTAAGACTATTAATAAGAAGGTTTTTTTAAACATATTTTTTTATAAAATTAATGGTTTTTTTAACAACAATTGCTAAATCATTCGGCATTTTTTCATACGGCCAAGGTTGTGTATTCCCTAAACCGTGATTCATATTTTTAATAAGTTCCAAGGTACTTTTTGGATTCCAATGATGCATGTCAATTGCTTCGGATTCTAGTACAACGTTATCTTCAGTTCCTTGAACTATTAAATGAGGGATTTTAATATTTTCGATGGCAGTTTTAATATGAAGATGTGTTTTATGTGCTATAAAATTCTCATAGACTTGAAACTTGTTTGGCATTTGTTGTTTGGTTCTGCTATTTTCTACATAGCCAATATCATTTTTTTCCCATTGTTTTAATGCTTCTCCTTTTGGGAAACGTGCTTCAATATCACTAATGCCATTCCAAGATGTAATGCTTGAGATACTGGATTTATGATATGCTTTTAAACTTACAATACCGCCACCACGAGAATGACCAATAAGGTTTATATGTCTATTGTCACTATTTTTTGCAATGGTTTTATCGTTCAAAATATAATTAATTACAGATTCTAAATCATCTAACTCAATCATATAATTATTATTACTAAACGCTTCTAAATCAGGAAAATCAATAGGATTTTCTACAGTTCCTCCATTATGAGAAAAATTAAATTTCACAAAAAAGAAGTTATTTTTTACAAATTCTTCTGCCATTAAATTCCAAGCGCCCCAATCTTTATAGCCTTTGTAGCCATGACAAAATATTATTATGGGTTTTTTAATAGCATCATCTTTAAAGAAAAAATCGGTAATAATTGGTTTATTATGCTTTCCTTGTATTAGTATGTTTTTAATAATTTTCATTTAATAGGGTAAATTTTCGTTTTCTATAAAAGGTATTTTAACATCAAATAGTTCACTTATAAGCTTAAAAAGACTAATCTCGAATTGTTCCATGTCCTCTAAAGATATTAAGCCATTATTGACTTTCATAAAGTTTGCATTTAAATTTTTAAACGAGATAATACCGCTTTCTATTGATGATGTATCGAATGATAGATTTGTCATTTTTATATACATATAAGCATACATTAACACCTGAAAAGATTTGCTGTTTTTATAGTTGCTGTTAAGTTCTTCCCATTTTTTGTTTATGTTTAAATCGGACTGTTTAACTTTTCCTGTTTTGTAATCTATTATTCTTATAACGCCATCCAGTTCATCAATTCTATCTGCTTTTCCTCTTAAATTTATGGGATGATTGATACCTTCTATATTAATAGTTGCTTTTAAAGGAGATTCAATTGCAATAATTTTTAGTTTTTTTCCCAGTTTTAATAGTTGTAATTCTTGATTTAAGAATTTGCCTACGTATTGTTTTGCAACTTCAAAACTTAATAGGTTTTTACCTTTGCTAATATCGCCATTTTTATATTCTTTTTTAAAATGACGTGTCACCATTTTAGGACTGTTTTTAAGCATAACGGCTATATCTTTCACAGTTATATATTTCCCTATAAATGGTTTGTAAAAATCTTCTAGTGAATTGTGTATTACATTTCCAAGTGTGTTTGCAGCTATGGTTTCTTCAACTTCTTTTAATTGGTTTATTTTTAATATTTTTTGATTGTAAAATGCTATAGGATTATAGATATAATTGGTTAATGTAGTTGGAGAAAACCCTCTTTTAGCTTCTTCTATTAAGCTGTTTTGTATTTCTGATGTCTTGTTTATTTCTTTGAGTACTAATGATTCATTAATAATAGCAGGACTAATGATTTGTTTAGTGAATTTATGTGGCAATTTATCTTTAAACTGTTCTAATTGTGTAACGAAACGGCTTTGCTCTCCCGATCCAAAATCATCTGTTTCTGTATTGTATAGAACATATACACGTGTTGCTCTTGATATTAATCTAAAAAAGTGATACGAATATACTGCATCTTTTTCGTGATAAGTAGGTAAGCCAATTTCACATTTAACGTCAAATGGAATAAAAGAATTATTTGATTTACCGGCTGGTAAAAAACCTTCATTTACAGATGTAATAATAATTGTTTCAAAATTAAGCAGTCTTGTTTCTAACATGCCCATAATTTGCAAGCCATTTAACGCTTCACCTTTAAAGGCTAACGATTCGTTACTTAGTAATTGTTTATATAAAGTATATAATTCATCTAGCGTTTGAATGTATTTATACTGTTTATTTAAATTCTTTAATTGGTTGAATAAATTTAAAAATCGATCAAAATATTCTTTTTGGAGTGAATTTGTATTTGAATCTTCTAGAATTTCAAGAATTAAAATACAGTTATTAATAATTGATGAGGTGTCTTTCCAATCTGCAAAAAGAGATTCCAATATTTTTTTATCGTGGCTATTTTTTCCAAAATCAATTAATTTTTGATGCTGAATAAATAAGATGTTTTCAGTATGTATATGTTTACCAATTTTTTCATGTGTAGTCGTGCTATTGGCATTAAAAAAATTACTAATAGTACTATTTTTTAAAAGTGATAGTACATCTTTATAATAATAGTCTTTTCCATTGCCTATTTTGTTTTTATTTTTATGAAGTTTAAATAATAGACTAAACAAATCTGCCAACGCCATATTTTTAAGTGCATAACCCATAGTGATATTTGCGTGTTCGATGGTTTTAGGCAGAGAATTTAAAGCGATAGGCAAAAGATTTTCATTGGCTAATACTAATGCTGTATTTTTAGTAGTTTTTAGATTTTTTAAAATGGAACCAACTTGTTTCATTTGTGAAACATTTTTTGGTAAACCAATAATGTTTATTTCTTTTTTTGCTGTATTTGTTTGAAACGAATTGTGAATTGTGTTAAATTCGTGTTTATCAAAATATGACCAATTCGTTTTGAAATCTGTAATGAATTTTGAAGCACCAATTTTCTCTTTAATATAAAAGTCATCGATATCAAAATAGATGTCTCCCATATTGTTTTCTAAAAGCGTTTTGATTATCGTTTTTTCAGCTTTATTTAAGGCATTAAATCCTACAAATACATATTTATTTTGGCTTTTGGTTTTAAGGTAAAATTCAATATTTATGGCAGCTTCTCTATATTGCATGCCTTGATACCCAATTTGCTTATTAATTAATTTTTCATACAGATTTGTGTAATAAATTAAAATATAATCGTAAAAGGATAAATAATTTTTTAAAATTTGTGTCTTGGATTCGTTATCTTTAAACCAGTTCTCTATACGTTTAATATCTTTAATGTAAGAGAATATGTAGTTAGGATCAATAAGAAATCGATCAATCTCATTAAAATCTTGTATAAGCATTGTTGCCCAACTTGAAAAGACATCAAATTCTACAATTTTATCTTTTGGTGTATGAGCTAAGTATGTTTGATAGAATTCAAAGAGTAATGTAATGGAGTCTATTGATTGTAGTTGAGATAATTCTTCTATGAATTCCTCAATACTAATGATTTTTGGTAGAAAAGTTACATGATCTAATTCCTTTTTAAGCGCGTCCTTTATAAAAACACCTGCACGTTTACTTGGAATAATTATTGAAAGATTATTAGTGTGCTTGTATTTTTGTAATATTTTTTTTATTGTGGAAGAAATATAATCTTGCATAAAACAAAGATAAAATATTTAATCTATTAAGGTTTAAAATTTTTGCAATAAAAAACGGTTTGTATTTCTACAAACCGTTTTCGATATTTATGTTGTTTAGATTATTTTATTAATCTAATTTCAACTCTTCTGTTGTTTGCTCTACCAGCACTAGTGCTGTTTGTGTCGATTGGGTAATCTTCACCAAAACCGTAAGAAGATAATCTGTAATCAGATAAACCTTTACCTACTAAGTAAGCTTTAACAGCAGCAGCTCTTTTTTCAGATAAACTTTTGTTCAAAGAGTTTGAACCTTGACTGTCTGTATGACCATCAATACTAAAGTTAGCATTTGGATATTGAGTCATTATTTCATAAATTCTATCTAATTGTGTTTTTACACCACTTTTAAATGTTGCTCTTGCAGAGTTAAAGTTAATTGATCTTGCAAAAGTATCTAATTGAGCTTGAGCTTGTGTTGAAATAACTTCAACTGGAGCTGCTACAACAACTGGAGCTTCTACAACAACTGGAGGTGGAGGACAACCATTGTGTTTCTTCACACCTTTTTCTTTTGGACATTTATCATCTTTGTCTAAAATTCCATCTTTATCAGAATCTTTAAAAGGACAACCTTTGTTTGCTTTTGGTCCTTTTACAGTTGGACATTTGTCTTTTGAGTCAATAACACCATCGTTATCAGAATCTGGACAACCATTGTTAGCTTTATTTCCTTTTACAGTAGGACAAGCATCTTTATTGTCAGCAATTCCATCGTTATCAGAATCTGGACAACCATTCATTGCAACAGTACCAGCTGTACTTGGACAAGCATCTTCAGAATCTTTTATTCCGTCACCGTCAGTATCAGGACAACCGTTAAATGCTTTTACACCTTTAACATCTGGACAAGCATCAGCATCGTCATAAATTCCATCATTATCTGTATCAGTTCCACCAAAACGTAAAATTAAACCTAATGCGTGTTGAAAGTGAGGTAATTGACGAGCATCATCAAATGAATGCTTATAGTTAGATTGTAAGTTAAGACCTACATTATCAGTAAACCAAAGGTTAGTTCCTAAACCACCATTTAAAGTTCCATTTCCATCTTCGTCAATAATAGTATAACCACCACCTATAGTTACATAAGGGTCAAACCATTTAGTTTCACCAATTAAGTTGTTAAGATCATATCTTAAATCCATATCTATTCCAATATAAGACTCATCACTTTGTGACATTTCACCTACTTGGTCAATATTATTAAAAGAAACAGCAGCTCCAGCAGAGATACCATTACTAATGTATTTACCAACGTGAAATCTAGATACTGGACTAGGTAAAAAATTGTAGTGATCTCTTTGATTACCAAATTCATCAAATAAACCAGCGCTATCTCCATTAGCACTAATTATGCTAGGATGATTAGTTGGAAAAAAATCTACGGCATTTGTACCGAAATCAAAAGACCAAGGATTATTCTCGTCTTGGGCTTGTAAGTTACCAACCGCAACAACGATTAATAATACGAATAAAATACTTTTTAAATGTTTCATTTTTAATTAATTAAGTTTAAGTTTAAATTTTTTATTATATAATTACCTATTGTAATAAATGGTAACAATAAGCAAATATAGGCATTCTAATATTTTAAAAGTCTAATTTTTTACTTTTTTTTAATAAAGTAACGCTTTGTTATCTTCTATATCGCAACTTTCTTTTAATGCATCGTAAACTTTTGCGCTTCTTTTTTGTAATTCTGTTGTGATATTATTAGAGTAAGTTGTATATGTTTTTAAATCAAATGCTTTTGTTTTTTTAAGAACGTTCATAGCATAAACACCACTATTACCATCAATTATTTTAACATCATTCTCTTTCATATATAATAATGCACCTACAAGATCTAAATCTCTACCGCCAATTTTAAGTTGAGGATTAGATATTGAAATATCATTTTGAGTATTTACCGATTTGCCTATTGATTTAGCTAACTCGTCAATAGTAGTTCCATTTAATTTTTTACGAATTAAAGCGGCCTTTTTTTGTTTTGATAAAATAGGAGAGACTTTTGCTCTTGCTTTGTTTATTGGCAATAAGCCTTTTGTGTATCTGTTTTTAAGAGCAACTACGGCATAACCGCCATCATTCAATTCAAACCTCTTTGAGTCTCCAATTTTTGTATCTTTATCAAAAGTCCATCTTACAATAGATCTTTGATTATTTAAGCCAGTAATTTTTTCATCAAACTCCTTTAGGTTTGTAGTAGAAATAATTTTGTAATTTTTATCTTTAATTGCATCTAACATTTTTTCACCTTTTTGTAAACGAGAAGCAAAAATTTCTACATTTTGAAATATTTCATTTTCAGTTGTAGTAGAAGCGTCTATCTTAAGTGCTAAGATTCCAAGATCTAAACCAGATTCTATTTTTGTGTCTTCAATTTTGATAATATGAAAACCAAAACCACTTTCTACTATGTCAATAGAACCTTTTCTGTTATTTATTATGAAATCTTTATATTCTTGAGCCAATTGACTTTTTTCATCAAACCAACCAATGTTTCCGCCTTTTGGAGCACTTTGACCATCAGAAAATTCTTTTGCAATATCGCTAAAATTAGTAGATGTAAGTTTGCGTCTAACAACTTTTGCAAATTTTTGCGCTTCTTCTCTTGTTCTCGTAACAGTTGAATCTGCTCTTGTTGCACCAGCATATGCAATTAGAATATGGCTCGAGTTAGCTGATTTCAATCCTTTATTATTGATTAATCTAGCAACTTTATAATAGTTATTCTCTTCATAAGGACCATAAACAGAACCAACTGGCTTTGTAGATAAGTCTGTAAAAACAGCACTTGGTAAATCTTTTTCTAAATATAATTTATCTGCAAATGCAATGTCTGAGTTTTGATTAATGAAATCTTTTACATCTTTAGTGTTTTTTAAACCAACTCTTAATTCATCAGCTTTTGAGCTAGTGTTGTAAATTGTAGCATCATTAATAAGGCCTTCAATCTTAGATTTTATTGCTTTTTTATCTTCTGTAGATGGATTGATATCAAACTTTACAACATCAATTTCTGTAGTAGCTTCTGTTGAATACTCAATTGCGTTGGTATTCATATAGTTTGTGATTTCGGAATCCGAAATGGTAATTTCAGTATCTGCAATTGATGAGTACGGCTGATAAACGTATTGTATGTTAGCTTTAGAATTATCGGCATAATAAGTTCTTTCTCCTTCTTTAGCAGAAGCAGTAAAGCTTGATTTTACTAATTCATTATAGCTACGTTGCGCAATAAATGATTTTATATTATTTTCGTTATTAACCCAATTGATCCAATTGTTTTTACCTTGTTTGGTATTTTTATTGTCTTTTAGAGTGGCAACATATTCTTTTAATTTATTCTCGTCAAAAATGTTATCTTCATTTTTAAAACGTTGATCGTTTTTGCTACTTCTTACGATTTCATCCCAAATTTCTTTTTCGCCAACAACAATCCCGGCTTTTTCAATTTGATCTTCGTATACTTTAGCTTTAACAATATTATCCCAAACAGTCTGAACTGATTTTAATGTTGAGTTTTGTTTGTTTTGCCCTTCTAAAAGTCTTGAGAATGCTTTATTGCTTATTTCTTCTCCATTTACAGATCCTATACTGTTTCTAACTGGTCCGCCAGAACCATCAAAAACACCACTTAATACAAAAGCAAAAAGTGCCATACCAATTATGATTATTAAAAAGATAGGTCTGTTTCTTATTTGTGCTAAAATTGCCATTATTTTTTTATTTAAATTTAGTCGGCGAAATTACAAAAACAATTCTAGTTTTGAAAGGAGTTTTGTAACTATTTTATATTTTAAAAAAGGAGGTTAGGATTCTAAATTTATGATCTTTAAATAAATTTCATCAATTCTATTAGCATCCACTTTGTTAATTGTTATTTGATAGTTGTCTATAGTGATTTTTTCATCCACTTCAGGAATCCGTTCTATACGATTTACAATGTAACCGCCCAATGTTTCAAAAGCTTCCTCTTTTGGTAAATTAAAATCATACGTTTTATTAAGGTAATCAATTTCTAAGCGTGTCGATAAAATATAGTCACTTTCACTAATTTTTTGTTCAGTAAGTTCAATATTATCGTGTTCATCTTCAATTTCACCAAACAATTCTTCAATAATATCTTCTTTTGTTATCAAGCCCGATGTGCCTCCATATTCATCCAAAACAATTGCAACATTTTTTTTCTTTTTACTTAAAGTTTCTAAGATGTTTTTAATAGTCATGGATTCAGGAACGGCTTCGGTAAGTAATAAAATTGATTTTATACTTTTAGGGTTTTTGAATAATTCAAATGCTTTTACGTAACCAATTATATTGTCCAACGTTTTTTTATATACTATGATCTTAGTTAGACTAGTTTCTACAAATAAATTTCTAAGATTCTCTATTGTTTCATTTACTTCAACAGCAATAATTTCGGTTCTTGGAACCATAACTTCACGTGCTTTTACATTGTGAAAATTTAGGGCGTTTTGAAAAATATGTATTTCGGAATCAACATCATCATTACTTGTTACTAGCTGTTCTGTAATAAAATGATCGAGTTCTTTTTTACTGAATTCTTGCACTCCTTTTTCGTTAGTTGTGTTGAAAAATAATTTTAAAATAAGATCGGATATGTAACTAATAAATATTGAAATTACATAAAATAAGAGATAAAAAAAATAGGCTGGTAATGCAAATATTATAAGCGCTTCATTTGCAAAAATTCTAAAAATGGCTTTGGGTAAAAACTCAGCGGTTACCAAAATAATAACTGTAGAAATAAATGTTTGTGTAATTAGTATTAAAAAAGTATTACTTAGGTAGGGCGCTATAAAACCAATTAATAAATCACCCATATAATAGCCATAAATAACTAAAGCAATATTGTTTCCAATAAGCATTGTTGTTATGAATTTAGAAGGATTTTTAGTTAATTTTTTAAGTATTTTAGAAAGAAAACCACCTTTGTTTTTCTCTATTTCTATTTGTAACCTATTAGATGACACAAATGCAATTTCCATGCCCGAAAAAAAAGCAGAGAAAACAATCGATAAAAAAATTATAGCTAACTGTATTTCCATTAATTACAAAAGTAAATTTATTTTTTAAAACGTTTTTCTCTAAATTTCTTTTTAAAAAAGAACATAAAACCAGCCATTAAAGCAAAGAAAAAATAGAGTAATGCTTTTTTAGTATTTGAGCTAAAGGCAAGAATGCCTTCAACAAATAATATGGCTGCAATAACAAGATACGCTATTTCAAAAAATTTGTGCACTTTTAACATAATAGATTTCTGATTTAATTTGACTTCAAAAGTACTTAAAAAAAAAGTATTGGTAAAAAATGTTGTATTTAATTTTCATTAACATGAAGAATACCGCTATTGTTCATCATACTCGCATTTGTTAAGTCGGCATTGGAGTCAAATCCATCTAAGCCAACAACAGTATCTTGTAGCTTGTAAAGTGTGGCTTTTTTACTAGAGTAAAAATAATTCACACTTTGATCCCAAAAAAGCTGTTTGGTTTTAAGTGTAAGAATTTGCGAATGGTTAAAAACAATAACATTGCCTTTTATTTCCGAAATATTTGTGTTTTGATACGTTATTGCATAATCTGACGTGATTGTTGTTGAATCACCCTTTTTATCAAAAGTAGTTATTTTTATACCTTTCGGAAATTCTTGATAGGGATGATTTTTCCTATTTTCAAAATTATACAATAATGCAGCATTTAATTTATTCTTTACATAACCAGAATCCGTATAAACTAAGGAAATGTTTTTAGTAACTGCAATTGGTAAATTTTTATCAGCCAATAAGTCATTTACTTCTTCATAATTATTACCACAAGAAAAAAGCATTGCAACTAAACTAATAGTCACAATGCTTTTGATTATATGTGTTAATTTTTTATAAATGAGTCTCTATTAAGGAATTCTTACAGTTTCTCCAATCCATCCACCAACTCTATGTGATGCTCCAGACTTTTTTCCGTGTGTAAAAAGGAATTTAGTCGTTGGGTAATAAGAACGGTAATTCTTTAAATACTTGTTACACGTAGAAGATAAACTTGGGTCAACTTTCATTGCTTGTCTCATTTTAGCTGCAGCTGCAACATATACCATTCTTTTTGAAAATTGATCTGTTCCAACTTTGTCTGCACTGCTTGCATATAAAGTACCAATTAAGATGTAAGCTCTTCCGTAACTTGGATCAAATGTTAATGCTTCACGCGCTTTAGTTCTAGCAGCACTATATTTTCCAGCTCTTTGTAAATCTTGAGCTTGGCTATAATAGAATCTTGCTTTTTCTTGTGGGCTTGCCATTTCAAAAATTCTAGCAGCCAATGTATCTGCTTCTCCAGTTCTTCCAGTAGTTCTATAAATACTTTCTAAGTACTCTAGCACAGTTACCGATGGTTCTAATTGTGACCAGTTCTCAATTAATGTAACAAAGAAAGGGTCTGTTTTACAACCTTTACGGTTAAGTCTTTTTGCTGTTCTTTTTAACCATTCAACATTTGTTTTATTTGAATCGTATGATTTTTTGTATAGTGGTATTAATCTTTCACAAGTTGCAATTGATTCTACCATACCATCCAAACCACCTTGAATCATTCCTAAACCACTTAAGTTTTTTTCAAAATATTGCTTATCAACTCTTCGTTGTTCTTTTTTAGATAAAGATTCTCCGTTAGTAACTTTAGCCTGTAATTTAGCGTGTCCTTTTGATAACGTCCCTATTTTAACATCTACAGCTTCCAATACTCTATCCATTGTAGTGAAAACTTTTTGTGTATCTGTATCTTTATATTTACTCATTACAGTTTGAAAAAACTTAAAGATGTTTTTTACACTCATTCCTGCAGGATCAGATTCAAAAGCTAAGTTTAATTTTTCAAAAACCTCCTCTTCCGTACCACCATTAGCTGCTAAAAATTTAGCCCAATCACTATAGGTCTTTCCTAAGTTTTTTGTAGGGTAGTTTTCAATTCTTTTAGTATATATTTCGTTTGTTAAAGCAATACCAGAAGTGTCTCCAGTATCAATTAAGTTCTTTGCTATTTTTAAACCATCAGAATAAATATGTAATGATGCTTTTGGGCAATTGTCATAGCAAAACTTCCAAGATACCATTGCATCAGCAAATGCTTTTGCTTTAACACTTTCGTGAAATAATGAAAGGTTCATTTTACAGTTGTCTGGATCAGAACCAAATTTATCTTGTGCATTTAGCGTATTCATTCCTGATATAAGGAATAATAATAGCATTAATTTTGTAATTTTCGTTTTCATAATATTAAGTTTTAATCTAGTTTTCGTTTTTTAAACCATTTATCATTTAAAGATAAACTGAGTCGAAAGTTATAATAATTTTCTTTAATTAAACCACTATTGTCAATTTCTCCTCGTTGTCCAATGTCAAATCCAAGATTTATATTAGATAGTTGTCTTTTACTTGGTAAGCTAACTCCAAAAGATATGCCAAAGTCTTTGATCTCATTATTATTTACAATTAAGCCTGTTTGTTTTAAGTGTGTTCCTGCACTGTAAGTCACTCTATCCCAATAATTTGTAATTGATTCTGCCTTTGGAGTATAATGTCCGCCAAATGCTAAATTATTTGAGTCACCATAAGCAATTGTATTATTGTTCTGCGTAAAAGTACTAGGAATTGTTAACGCATTTTGCATACTGTATTCAAAACCTGCAAACCATTTATTTGTTTCTCCTAAACCTATACTATAAGTAGATTTGATAGGTGAAACAATTGTTCCTTCAAAATCATTATCCAAGATAAAATCTCTTGGCTCAAGAATCTCTGGGTTTGGAGAGTTTGTTAAAGAAATAAGCGATTCGTTACCTTTATCATTTAGGTTACTTTCAAGAATTACAGTAAATCCAGTTTCTAAATTCAGTTTTTCATTTATTTTAAAGCTATTTTGCCCACCAAATTTAAATGAAAATCCACTAATGTTCGATAGGATTCTATAACGTGTCGCTAACCTATCAAGATGTTCATCATCTCTATGTAAAATAGCACGTTCTTGATGACCAAATATATAAGAAGCTTCAACACCTAAATTAATATTGTATGGTAATTCATAACCATAACCAATATAAACACGATTAGTAGCGCCTTCACCAGTAAATAAGTCACTTTCTGTTTCGTCAATATCATTTTGATATTTATTCAAAATTTGATAACCTACTTTGGAATACGGTTGAAGTCCAAAACTTGCACCGCCTTTTTTTCCAACAGGAAAACCAAGTGCTAATGTTTTTAAAGCAAATGACGAACTGTTCTGTTTTTTATTAATACCATCATCAATTACAATAAAATTATTGTTTGCCGCTAAAGTATATGTTGTTAGTTTAAGTGCCGCTAATGAGGCAGGATTACTAAACCCAATGCGATAAGAACTTTTGAAAGCTGTTCCAACACCTCCCATATTTTGTTCAAAGACACTTTTTGTATCAGCAATATCTCCTATACCAAAAAAAGAATAGGGTGAAATGTTATTTTTTTGACTGTAGCCATTTATACTTACTATAAATATAGCTAATGCAATTATTTTTTTAATCATTTTTAATATTATAATTTAAAATATAGTTTAATCCTTCTAATAAAAAATAAGGATTGGCAAATATGCTACTTTTTAATAATTTAGCCAAAAAAAATGTATCTCCTCCTGTTAAAACTACTGTTAAATTATCATTATTTTTTTTGTATTGATTGATAATTCCTTCAATTTCGAGTGTTGTTCCATTAATAACACCTTGATGCATAGCGTTTTTGGTGGAATTTCCAAGAGTTGTTATTTTTGGTTTTAAAGCAGGTAAATTAGCAGTAAAATGATGCATTGCATTATATTTCATTTGTAACCCAGGAGCTATTGCGCCACCAAAATAATCTCTTTCTGAAGTTATAAAATCGTATGTAATGCAAGTGCCAGCATCAATAATTAGTGCATTTTTGTTGGGATATTTCTTAACTGCAGCTGCCATTAATGCAATACGATCTACACCTAAAGTAGTTGGCGTTTTATATAAATTATTAAAAGGAATTTTAGTTTTTGAATTTAGAACAATGGTTTTAGCTTCTTTTTTTAAAAATTGTATCGCCTTTTTTTGAACTTTGCCAACCGATGAAATAATAATGTGCTCAATTCTATGATTTTTAAAAATTAGTTTACTTGTTTCAATAATTTTTTCAGTATCAATTTTTTCTAAAAAAACCAACTTATCTTGTTCAAATACAGCTATTTTAGTCCTAGTATTTCCGGTATCTATAATTAAATTCACAGTATATTTTTTAAGAATGCTAAAATACAAATAGATTTTTTACAAAATGTTTTGTTGGTAATAAAATTTAGATATATATTTGCCGACCTTAATAATTGGTGCCTTAGCTCAGTTGGTAGAGCAATGGACTGAAAATCCATGTGTCCCTGGTTCGATTCCTGGAGGCACCACAATAAAAAGACTACATTTTGTAGTCTTTTTTTGTGGCATTAATCTTTGTTTTTAAGAACTTTATCATAAACACGCATGTATTGTGGTAATATTTGTTCTAGCGTAAAAATTTTGGAATGTTTGTAGGCGTTTTGTTTAAATTTAGTAAGAATTTCATCTTCTTTTAAAATAGATAGTGCGTTTTTGGCCATTGATTTATAATCACCTACATTGCTTAAATATCCAGTAACACCATCCAAATTAACTTCTGGTAGACCACCAGTATTACTCGATATAACAGGAGTTTTTGCAGCCATTGCTTCCAAGGCTGCTAATCCAAAACTTTCGGTTTCTGATGGGAGTAAAAACAAATCAGTATAGCATAAAATTTTATTAACTTCATTTGAATTTCCTAAAAACACAACGCTGTCTGTAATGTTAAATTTTTTACACAAAATATAGGCTTGTTCTCTATCGGGACCATCGCCAATTAAAATTAACTTTGATGGAATTTCTTTTTGAACTTCATTAAAAATACGAATAACATCTGCAATTCTTTTTACAGGTCTAAAATTACTTACGTGTGTTAAAATTCGTTCATTAGGTAATGCCAGTGAGCTTCTATCACATTCTTCATCTTTCGTTGCCGGATATTTATTGGTATCTATAAAATTATAAACAACATCAATGTCTTTTTTTACATTAAATAATTTCAAAGTATCATTAAGTAAACTATCAGAAACGGTTGTCACAGCATTGGAATTATTGATGCTAAATTCCACAGCAGTTTTATACGATGGATGGCTGCCTACCAAGGTAATATCCGTACCGTGTAAAGTGGTTACAAAAGGTACTATTTTGCCACGTTCCTTTAAAATTTGTTGTGCCATATAAGCAGCATAGGCGTGTGGAATTGCATAATGAACATGTAGTAAATCGAGATTATAGCGCTCAACAATTTCAACTAGCTTGGTAGATAATGCCAATTCGTATGGTTGGTAATGAAAAAGTGGATATTCTTCCACAAATACTTCGTGAAAATGAATATTTTTGGTAAGTAAATCCAATCTAACAGGTTGATTGTAAGTAATAAAATGCACTTGATGATTTTGTTTTGCTAATGCCAATCCTAATTCCGTTGCAACAACGCCACTTCCACCAAACGTTGGATATAAAACGATTCCTATTTTCATGTATTAATAATTGTTTAGATTTGTTTTGTCGTTAAAAACGATTGTATTGTACTTTTTTAAGACAATAAATTATATAAATGTAAAAATAAATATTTTAATGGAGCTAAAGGTGTTTTTGTCAAAATTATCTCAATTTGAATCTATTGTTAATAGTAAAAGTGGTTTGGAATCGCATTTAAAAATGACCCCAAAACAGCGTAGGTATTTTGATGTAGAAACAATTGTAAATTCAAAAGACGCTGGTGTTTTGGCACTTTTTTATCCAAATAAAGAAAATGAAGTTTGTTTTTTATTGACTTTGCGGGCTAATTATAAAGGCACACATGCGTCTCAAATAAGTTTTCCTGGTGGTAAAAAAGAAAAAAATGATTTCTCTATATTAGAGACTGCTTTAAGAGAAACTTTTGAAGAGGTTGGCGTTGATAAAAGTAAAATTACAGCACTAAAACCATTAACCAAAACGTACATTCCACCAAGTAATTTTTGGGTCTATCCTTTTATTGGATTCGCTAATAAAAAGCCAAAATTTATATCCAATTACGAAGTTGAAACTTTAATTGAAGTACAATTAAACGATTTGTTAAATGAAGCTAATTTTACGAGTAAAGATATTAGATTATCCAATTTAAAAACCGTTAAAGTGCCGTGTTTTGTGTTTGAAGAACACGTAGTTTGGGGTGCAACAGCAATGATTTTAAGTGAAATTAAGGACTTATTAAAGTAGTGTGTTGAGCTGAGAAAATCTTTTTGACCTTTTATAGAGAACTTAATAGATATGTTGTACTATTGCAATAAGAATTAAAACAACTAAATGAAACTATATAAACAAGATATTTTTGGTAAGGCATTATTTTTAAAAAGAATGCTCATCTTTATTTTGGGAATTATTTCGCATAGAAGGTTTAGATATATAAATACATTACAAATAGAAGGGTCGGAAATTATAAGAGAATTACCCGATAAAAATGTATTATTTGTATCCAATCATCAAACTTATTTTGCCGATGTAGTTGCCATGTTTCATGTTTTTAATGCGTCCTTAAACGGAAGAGTAGATACCATTAAGGATATTGGTTATTTATGGAAACCAAAACAGAACTTATATTTTGTTGCAGCCAAAGAAACGATGCGTTCTGGCTTGTTGCCAAAGATAATGGCCTATGCAGGAGCAGTTTCTATTGAGCGTACTTGGAGATCTGAAGGTAAAGATGTTCAGAGACAAGTAAAAATGTCTGATGTTAATGATATAAGTAAAGCCTTAAATGATGGTTGGTTAATCACCTTTCCGCAAGGTACTACAACGCCATTTAAACCTATTAGACGTGGAACTGCACATATTATTAAACAAAACAAACCAATTGTTGTGCCTATTGTTATCGATGGTTTTAGAAGATCTTTTGACAAGAAAGGCTTGTTGATTAAAAAAAAGGGAGTTTTACAATCTTTTGTGATAAAAAAACCTTTGGAATTTGATTATGAAAACGAATCAGTTAAAGATATAATTACAAAAATTGAATATGCTATTGAGCAGCATCCGTCTTTTTTAAAAGTGTCTGAAAAAGAAAAAGAAAAGTACTTTAAACAAGAGTCTGAGCTTAATAAAAAACGTGAATTTTGGAAAAGTTCAAATGATTAAATCAGTTAAAACTTATTAAAATAGTCATAATCCCAAGAGCTATTGACATCATACAATAAATGACCATTTTTCACATGTAAAGGTGAGTTGATGTTATTGGTGAATAAACTACCTGTTCCAAGACCTTGTGGTATTGTTGTTTGTAAACTAATGGTGTATTGGGCAATGGCGTTTAAGCCAATATTACTTTCAAGTGCGGAAGTTATCCACCAATCTATGTGATGTTTTTCGGCGAGTTTAATCCATTCATTACTGCTTTTTATGCCACCAACTAAACTTGGTTTTAATATGATAAATTGTGGTTTTATAGCTTCTAATAATTGCTTCTTTTTTTCTTGAGAAAATACACCAATTAACTCTTCATCCAATGCAATATCTAATGGAGAATTAGCACATAAAAAAGCCATGTCTTCCCATTGATTTACTTTAATTGGTTGCTCAATGGAATGCAATTCTAAATCCGACAAGTATTTTAATTTATCTAGCGCTTCTTTAGCTGTAAATCCGCCATTAGCATCAACACGAAGTGTGATGTCGTTTGCTGAAAAATCAGTGCGAATGGATTTTAATAGTTTGTATTCCGTTTTAAAATCTATGGCACCAATTTTAAGTTTTATTGTTGTAAAGCCAGCTCGTAATTTTTCTTCAATTTGTTTTTTCATGAATTTTTCGGAACCCATCCAAACTAACCCATTGATATTTATTTTTGCTTTGCCAGATGTAAATTGAGATGGAAATAAGATATGTTTATCGTCACTAGCCAATGACAAAAAAGCTTGCTCTAACCCAAATTGAATGGAAGGAAACGCAATCAATTCGTTTAATAAAACTTCTTTAGGCAACTTAATATTATCACAAGTCCATTGCAATTTAGATTCATAATTTGGGACATCATCAGCACTTAAACCTCTAAAAAGAGCACATTCTCCAATACCAATTCTAGTCTTATTATAAATCTTGATGAAGAACGTTTCTTTCGTATTTAAAACACCTCTAGAAGTTCCGCTAGCTTGTTTAAACTCTAAAATATATTTTTTATAGTTTGCTTTCATACCTTAACACAAAATTATAGTTTTTATTTATCATTATAAAAAGAATTGAATTAAATTTGTATCGCAATGAAGAATGAAAAATTACACGTTTATTTTGTGCCAGGTTTAGCTGCAAGTACAGCCATTTTTGAACATATTAAATTACCAGAGAATCTCTTTGAAATT
>JAZGEV010000041.1:0-15511 GCA_036478895.1 Flavobacteriaceae bacterium
AAATTCATTCATTTAAAAAATACAGTTTTGCAATTACAAATGAATCCACACTTTATATTTAACTCTTTAACAGCCATACAGAATTCGGTTTTAAAAAAGGATAATTTAAAGTCAGCAGAATTAATTGCAACATTTTCCAAATTAATTAGACAAAATTTAGATTATAGTAATAGGAAAACTATTAGTTTAACTGAAGAGATTGATATGCTTAGTAATTATATAGAAACCCAACAGTTTAGGTTTGATAATTTATTTACGTATGATATTATTTTAGATCCAAAAATAAAGTCAGATGATGTTAGAATCCCACCAATGTTAATTCAGCCATTTATAGAAAATGCGATTGAACATGGTTTAAAACATAAAGAAAAAGGTGGTAAAATAGTAGTGAAAATCAAAAAGAACAATAAAGGGATTCGCATAAGTATTGAGGATAATGGCATTGGTTTTGAGTCATCCAAAAAATACACTATTTCGAATAAAGATGGAAAAATACATGCTATTGATATTTTCAAAGACCGATTAAAAATAAGAAAGAAACAAGAGGAAAAAAGCTTTGCATTGTCCAATTTAACGCAGAATGACAAGGTAATAGGCACAAAGGTTTCATTTACATTAAAAGAATAAATTATGAATGTTGTTATTATAGAGGACGAAATTAATGCGCAAGAAGCATTAATAGGTATGTTAAGTTTAATTGATGTTTCTACAAAAATTTTGGGAACTGCTCAAAATGTAAGTGATGGTATTGCATTAATAAATAAAACGAAACCGGATATTGTTTTTTTAGATATCCAATTAAGGAATGGTACTGGTTTTGATGTTTTAGAAGGTCTTGATGTGTTTTTAGGAAAAGTTATTTTCACTACAGCTTATGAAAACTATGCCATAAAAGCTTTTAAAATTAGTGCCTTTGATTATATTTTAAAACCAATAAATCCTAGTGAATTATTAGAAAGCTTAAAACAAGCTGAAAAAGAAATTTTAAAAGAAACTAAGTACAGTGAGATGTTAAAAGTTTTGGAGTATAATAAAGGAAATGAGATAAATCCTAAAATTGTATTAAAAACATTAAATCATCAAAATGTTGTTGAAATAGAAACCATTATTCGTTGTGAATCTGAAGGTGCTTATACCAATTTCCATTTTAAGAATAAGAAATTATTAACATCAAAAAATTTAAAATATTACGATGAACTCTTAAGCGAGCATGGCTTTATAAGAACACATCAATCTCACTTGGTTAATATTAAACATGTACAGAGAATACACTCAAATGGTTTTTTAGAAATGAAAGATAAAACTAAAATACCTATTTCTTCTAGGAAGAAAGCATCCGTAAACAAGTTTTTAAAACACCTTATTTAACGGATATAAAAGGAAGAGATACGCTTTTAAATTCATTAGAAATTGAATATAGTATTATTGTATATTTACAACTAATTAATGATTAATATTTTGAAAATAAGATAATTTATGAGGGTAAAACTATCTTATTTTATAACCTATCAACCTAGTTGATAGGTTTTTTTTTGTTTATAAATCTAAACTGATGTAATTTAGCACCTATAATTTTAGGTCTAATTTGGGATATAACAAAATGCTTATTTTACTTTTAGATTTGTTCTTTTATTATAATTAACTCTTATAAGAAGTGGCTTAACTAAACAAACAAGACTACTTCTCATAATAATTAATTAATTTTAGAGCATAAAAAAACGACAGAAATAATGCTTCCTGCCGTTTAACAAAAAATTATGGTAAAAAATTCTGTTTATTTATATTTTATAAATGTCTAATCTAATGTTGTAACAGTATTGCTGTCTAGCAAGGCAAAGAATTTATTTAAATTAGGTAAAATGATGATGTTTGTACGTCTGTTTTTTGCACGACCATCTCTCGTTTTATTATCTGCAATAGGTATGTAACTACTGCGTCCAGAAGCGATCATTCTAGATGGATCTACATTATGCTTCTTTTGAAGTAAACGTACAATAGACGTTGCTCTTTTAACACTTAAATCCCAATTATCTTTTACTGTTGCTGTGTGAATCGATTTAGAATCAGTATGACCTTCAATAATAACGTCCATACTTGGTTCAGAATTAATTATTTGCGCTAATTTTTCAATCAGTTTGTTAGCTTTAGACTTTACTTTATAGCTTCCACTGCTGAATAACATTTTATCAGATACGGATATCATAACAACAGTTTTATCAACTCGTATATTAATATCGCCATCCAAATCTTTTAAATTAATAGCATTTTTCATGTTATAAGCAATTGCCAAGTTTAAAGAATCTTTTAAATTCTTTGCACCAGCTAACTCTTCATAAGTCATTCTAGATAGCGTATTTGCTAATTGGTTTTTCATACTTTCAGAAATGACAACTTCATCATTATTTGTAATTATTAGTTTGTCATAATTTACATTGGAAATCTCCTGACTTAATGAGTTGTTTGTGTCTGTTAATGAGTTATTGACTGTACTTAACGAGTTTATTTTAGTATTGTAGGCTTCAACGCGTTGTTGAATTTTATCAAATTTAGCTTCCAGTTTTTCTTTCTCGATAGTTGTTTTTTGAAGTTCACCTTTGGTGTTGGACAAATTTGCATTGGTATTTGACAATTCATCTTGAAGTGTTACATACTTTTTTTTAGAGACACAAGATGTCATTATTAATAATAAAATTGACACTGTAATTAATGCTGATTTTTTCATAATATGTTGTTTAAAAATTAATTATTATAATGCTTTATTAAAATATATAGTACATATTACGATGCCTTTATATAATTATTGCAAATAATTTTAAAAGCGTTATTTCTCCTTTTAAAAGCGTAAATTTTTGTTGTTTATTTTAATAGGCTTAGTCTAGAATGATTATTTTAATTTACCTGCAATAAAACCTGTTGTCCAGGCAGCTTGAAAATTAAAACCTCCAGTAATACCATCAATATCTAGTAATTCTCCTGCGAAAAATAAATTTTTAACTGCAGTACTTTGCATTGTGTTAAAATTAATACTTTCCAAGCTTACGCCACCACAAGTCACAAATTCTTCCTTAAAAGTTGTTTTTCCACTAACGGAATAAATATCGTTTGTTAAAATTTGAACTAATTTATTAAAGCCTTTTTTACCTGTTTCACTCCATTTCCTATCAACAGGTAAGTTAACTCTATTTAATAAATACAACCACAAGCGTGTTTGTAGTTTGTAAGGTTTTATACTTGATAATTGTTTGTTTGGATGTAATTCTGCAATAGCAACTAAGGCGTCCATTACGTCATTATTATTTAAGGTATTTACCCAATTTACTTGAACTTTAAAATCATAATCTAGATCACTAAGTACTCTAGCACCAAACGCGGAGAGTTTTAATATTGCTGGTCCACTCATTCCCCAATGTGTAATTAATAAAGGGCCAGAGGCTTTTAGCTTAGTTCCTTGTATTGTTACAAAAGTTTTTTCTACAACAATGCCCATTAATTCTGTAATCTTTTCGGATGGCATGTTAAAGGTAAATAAAGAAGGTACAGGGTTTGATATTTCGTGGCCTAATGATTCCAACCATTCTAAATTTTTTCTTTTTGGCGATCCACCTGTAGCTACAATTACTTTATTAAATAAAAGGTCATCAGATTTTAAAAATGAAAGTTGAATGTCATCTTTTATAGATTTTAGTTGAGTGACACTTTTATTACACGTAATTTTTATTTTCAAACGTTTAGCTTCATGCATAAAACAGTCTATAATACTTTGCGAATTTTGAGATTTAGGAAACACACAATTATCATTTTGTATTAATAAGGGAACACCACGTTTTTCAAACCAATTAAAAGCATCTTTGGTATTAAAAATAGTGAAAGCCTTTTTTAATTTTTTGCCACCACGTGGATAGGCAGCAGTTAGTTCTTTTATAGAAGTTATACCGTTTGTAACATTACAACGTCCACCACCCGAAATTTTTACTTTTGCTAATAATTTTGATGTTTTTTCGAAAATAGTCACTTCTGCATAAGGATAATTTTCCTTTACATTAATTGCTGCAAAAAAACCTGCTGCGCCACCTCCAATTATTGCTACTTTCATGTATCGTTTCTATTTGTTATTTTTGCCAGATGAGTTTGAAAATTTTAATCCATTACGGGCTACATTTTATATTCCCAATAGGTATTGCTTATTTATTTTTTAGAAAAAAATGGAAAAAAGTATCTGTCATCTTTTTACTTACTATGTTAATTGATTTGGATCATTTAATCGCAAACCCAATTTTTGATCCCAACCGTTGTAGTATTAATTTTCATCCGTTGCATAGTTATATTGCAATTGGTTTTTATAGTGTTGGATTATTTTTTAAGAAAACACGCCTTATTGCTATTGGGTTATTGTTTCATTTACTAACCGATTGGATCGATTGTTTGTTATAACGATAAATAGATTATTTAGGTAACGTATCAAACTCTATTAAGAAAATTTCTTCATTTTCTTTTTTCATTTTATAGGTTTCACGAGCAAACTTTTCTAAGGTTTTAGGATTTTCTAATTCTTTAGTTACTTTATTATCTTTATCAATTTCTTTTTCAAAATAGTCATTAGAGGTTTCTAGTTTATTCAATTCTTTGTCAAGTTCTCTATGAGTTAAGTATGAATTTTCATCAAAGAATAACATCCATATGATAAATACTAAGAAAACACCTAGCATTATTTTAGCTCTTTTATGTAATTTATTAAACATATTAGCTTAATTTTTCTTTAATAATTGTTCGTACAATGTCAATAGCAACGGTATTGTATTTATCGTTTGGTATAATTATATCAGCATAATTTTTTGTTGGCTCAATAAATTGTTCGTGCATTGGTTTTAACGTATGTTGGTATCTATTTAAGACTTCTTCTAAATCTCTTCCTCTTTCTTTTATGTCTCTACGTAACCGTCTTATTAATCGTTCATCAGCATCAGCGTGAACAAATATTTTTATATCAAATAAATCGCGTAGTTCTTTATTATTTAATATTAAAATACCTTCTACAATAATTACTTTTCGTGGATGTGTTTTAATAGTATCTTTTGATCTATTGTGCGAAACGAATGAATAAATAGGCTGATCTATAACCTTACCAACTTTTAAATCTTTTAAATGCGAGACTAATAAGTCAAAATCGATGGATGCTGGATGATCAAAATTTATTTTTGTGCGTTGTTCATAGGTAAGTTCATCGGTTTTATTGTAATATGAATCTTGTGAAATAACGCATAATTCTTCTGCTGATATTTCATTCAAAATCTGATTAACCACTGTTGTTTTACCTGAACCTGTGCCTCCTGCAATACCTATTATAAACATAATTTAATTTTATTGGTTTTTAGTAACAAAAAATCCATCAACAAAACTAGTCGATGGATTTTAATATTTTTTACTTAAAAATGAATCTTAGCTATTAGCGGCTTTTTTAGCAGCTTTTTTTAATTGTCTTGATTCTTTTGCAGCACCAAAAATCCAATAAGGTACAACAAAAGTTAACACAAAAATCATTAACCAAAATCCCATTGTGAAAATAGTTAAAAAAATTAAATACCCTACATATTGAGCTATATCCATAATTATTATAGTTTACATTTTATTCTAAAGCAAAAGTACTACCTTTTTTTAAATTAAAACTTCCTTTTTTTTACTTTATTAACAATTTTATTTACATTCTAAAAAAAAGTAAGTAACTATTAACTTTTATCATTGCTTAATTGCATTTGCTTTGATGCTATCTTTATATTTTGCGTATTGATAACCTTCTTTCCACCAACGTTTCATTAATGCGGCATTAAATATCAAGGAATTTGTAGTTAAAACAGTTGGTGTGTAGTATAAATTTAATTTAACATTGTGTTTTTTTGCCATTAGTTTACCTATGGAAATGTTTTGTTGTTCCACTTGATCTAGCATAAATTCCATAACATTGGATAATAATGAAAAAGGACTTGTAGAAGGCATTCTGCTTAAATGTTCCACTTCGGTTTCTAGAATTATAACATCCACTTCTGTAGCGCCTAATTCAATAGCTCTTTTTATTGGCACTAGACAACCAAATCCACCATCGGCATACTCAAAACTATTTTTTTTAAGTAAACTCATAAATGGTACATAATTACAAGATCCCCAAATCCAATCACAAAAATCCTCATAACTACAATCATTAATAGATTTGTATTCAACCTCATTGGTGGTTAAATTTGAAACAGTAACAACTGTATTTACGTGTGATTTTTTAACTTTATTAAAATAAGATTCAGTAATATTTCGTTGTATAAATTTTCTTAAATTTTTGCTTTCGCCGAAAGTTTTTCTTCGGTTCATAAAATTCCAAATGGTATTTACGTGTCGTATTCCTACTACGCGCACACCATGAATTTGTTTTACAAAAAAAGGATTATTACTAAAAATTGTACGTTGCTTTATTGTGGAATATAATTTTTTTAATTCCAATATTTTTCCAAGCGCTAGATGGACTACCATTAGACTTCCAGTAGAAGTGCCAAGAATTATATCGTATTTATATTTTTTATCATTCAATAAAAACTCACATATACCACCAGCAAATGCGCCTTTACTTCCGCCACCAGATATAACAATTGCTCTTTTATTTTTAGTCACTTCTTTTTGCACCAATTCTAATTAAAATCTTATTTTTGCTTTATAATATATTTATGACTTCAAAAATATAGTTTTTTTTAATAGTGTCATATTTTTCAAACATAAAAAATTAAAAATAATGAAAATCAACTACTTACTTCCCTTTTTAATTATTGTATTTGCATTTGCATCTTGTAAAAAAGAATCTAAAAACACCTATAAACCTCGTGTAATTAAAAACATTAGTTTGCAAAAATTTGATCACACTAAATTTGGTTTGAAAAATTTAAGCAGTATTAGAAGTATTGAACTTGTAGATAGTACGGCTTTTTTTATTGGAAATAAAGGAAAAATTTATGGTTTTTATCCCAATGGTAATTTTTTAATCACTCCAAATAATTTTTTTGGAGGAAAAGAACCCAATTTTAGATCATCAAGCCATGTTAATTATAATTTATTTGCAATGGGTATTGAAAGTCCGGCTTTATTATATAAAATAACAATGGATAAAGAAGCAGGTTTAAAAGAGCCAGTTTTAGTTTATTCTGAAAATCATGAAAAAGCATTTTACAACGCCATGGCATTTTTTGACGATAAAAATGGAATTGCTCTTGGAGATCCAACTGATGATTGCATGTCAATAATTACAACAAAAAATGGAGGGGAAACTTGGCAAAAAACAGCATGTAAAGTATTGCCAAAATTACTTGAAGGTGAAGCCGCCTTTGCAGCAAGTAATACAAATATTGTCATTAAAAATGACAATGCGTGGATTGTAACTGGTGGAAAACAAACCCGCGTTTTACATACAAGTAATAAAGGAAAAATTTGGGATATTTATAACACGCCTTTAGTAAGTGGTAAGGAATCCACAGGTGGTTATACTATGGCGTTTAGTGATGAATTAAACGGTATTATTTGTGGAGGTGATTATACAGATAAAAAAGGTAATATTGCAAATAAGGCCATTACCAAAGATGGCGGTAAAACATGGACATTAGTTGCTAACGGCAAACAGCCAGGTTATATTAGTTGTGTACAGTATGTGCCTAACACAAACGGAAAAGAACTTTTTGCAGTGTCAACCGAAGGTGTTTATTTCTCAAACGATAGTGGTTTATCTTGGTTAAAAGTAAATGACGAAGGTTATTACACCATGCGTTTTGTAGATAAAAATAATGCTTGGTTAGCTGGTAATGGTAAAATTGCCAAAATGCGTTTGTATTAGTTTTTGAAATTTTTGTTGTATTTTTTTAATTAGCAGAACATCTTTTATATAAATTTAAAAACTCAGGGTTTTCCCTGAGTTTTTAAATTTCAGGGAATACCCTGAGTTTTTATTATAATTGACACTTTATTTTTGCTGATAAATAAAGCCATAATAAATATGAAAATGCTCACATTACTTTTAGCTATTTTTATTAGTACATTAATGCACTCTCAAAACTGTGGCGTTGGTAGTGTTTTTCTTGGAAGTCAATCTGATGTAAATGCTTTTGTTACAGTGCATACTGCACCAAACCCTACATGTAACAGGATTGATGGGAATTTATATATTGGCTCTTTCACAGGTACATCCAATATCAATGACATTTCTGGTTTATCTTTTTTAACATCAACCAATACTAACTTAAACCTTCCCATTAATGATATTGGTAGTTTAACTATTGAAAATACTTCATTAATAAATTTAGATGGGTTAGATAATTTTAGTTCTGTTTCTGGTTCTTTATCAATTTACACGAATGATTTTTTAACAAATATTAATGCGTTAAGTGGATTGGTTGAAGTTGGTGAGGATATTGGAATTAATGGAAATAATGTATTAATTAGTATTAGAGCTTTAGGGAATATTGCTTATGTTGAAAACAATATAAGTGTTTCAGATAATTCACTCCTAGATATATGCTGTTCTTTAGGTTATTTTATAAATGGTTTAAACTTTATTGGTGGCAATCTTTTTCTTAATAATAATAACTCAAATTGTAATTCAGAAAAAATAGTTATTACAAGCTGTAATTCAATTTATATTGATTCCGATAATGATGGCATAGTAGATAACGTAGATAACTGTCCATTTTTTTCGAATTTAAGCCAAACAGATGTTGATAATGATGGTATAGGTGATGTTTGTGATAATTGCCCAAATACTGCTAATAATAATCAGGATGATATAGATAATGATGGCATTGGTAATGTATGTGAACGAAACGCAGGAACGGAAAATGCCGGATTAGGTATTGGTACAACAGATCCAAAAAGTCAACTGGAAGTAACATTAGGCGATGTGTTTATAAAAAACAGTCATCGTGGAATTATTATGAAATCACCATTAGGTAAATGTTTTAGAGTTCAAATAACCGAAGATGGTAGTTTTAAATCCAAAGAAATGACGTGTCCTGATAATTAAGGTAATAATGATTTGGTTTAAAAAGTTATTATTTCACGTAATGTTAACAATAAAACAATCAAAATGACCAAATAGTGTTAGTATTTGACCAAAAAGCAATAGAGTTTCATCTAATATCTATAAAATTCCGGCTTAAATGGAAACAATTTTTTACTATTAAATAACGGATATGAGATTCAATAAAAATAACAAAATGAAAAACGTACTTATAGCAGTGTTACTTACTTTTTACATAGGTAAAAACATGTATGCGCAAAGCATAAATACTGAAGTTGGTCTTTTAACTGGTACAACCTCAATGCAAAGTGATTATGGTGAACGTGAGCATTTTGGTTCAAGTTATGCCAACATAGGTTTTGGGGCAGGAGCTGTTGTGTATTTTAGTGCTGATAATAAAAGGCGACGATGGAATGATAGATATAATAGTTTTCAAGAACACTTAAGATTGCGTGCTGAGGTTTCGTATATGAGAACCAAACTAATTCATAGAGGCGCATATACGCAAGGAAGTGGTGCAAATACTATTTTGTATAATGCTATGGAAGGCACAAGTAGTATCCTAAATTATGGTGTACAAATAGAATATTCTATTTTTAAAATGTCCAACCAAAGTTTTGTAGATCCCTATTTAAGTATTGGTTTTTTAGCAAATAGTAATTCACCACAATTGATTTCAATTTTAGGGGAAGTTGATACAGACCCAAGCTTAATTCCTCCTGTGTATAATGATGGCGTGTTTTTAGATAAGAATAAGTCTACGTCTTTAATTATGGGATTTGGAACACGATTGAGACCAAAAAGCTATTACAATAAGTCAATTTATTTAGTAGACTTTAGATGGCAAAAATTTAATAGTGATATTGTTGATGGTTTAAACCCAACATTAACTGCCAATAAATATAATGATTGGTTACTGTTTTTTAGCCTTGGTTATATTTTCAATTTTAATTAGTAATTCAATTTAAAATGAAATAAAAAAATAAAAGAATTTTTATATAATTCTTATTAAAATTTATAAGTGACTTAAGTAACCACTTATATGTTGTTGTTTTTAAAAAAGCGAGTTAAAGAACTCGCTTTTTTTATTTCAAAAAATTCGTATCTTGTCAAGAAATATTATTTATGTATAAAATTGCATTTTTATTTAGTGTATTATTAATTTCTACACTTACATTCTCTCAAAATAACAAAGTTGTAGATAGTTTACTAAATATAGTTAAAACTAGTAAAAATGATAGTGTTGTAATGACAACTTACAATAAGCTTAGGCGTGCAACCTATTATTCCGATGCTAAAGCATCTAAAAACTACACACAAAAATATTTGGAATATGCACAAAAAAGAAGTGATTCTGCGCAAATCATTTTAGCACATTTCTATTTGGGAAACGCCAATGTTATGAGTGGAAACTACGAGAAAGCTCTTGAGAAATATTTGATTTCTGCAAATTATTATCAACAAAAAAAAGATTTTAATAGGTACGCTTCGGTTTTAAACTCACTTGGTGCAGTTCATGAAAAAACACAAAACGATTCGCTATCATTACATTATTATAAACTAGCACGAAAAACGGGAAAATCTATCAAAGATTTTAAGCGTAGTGGTATTGCCTCTATAAACATTAGTAATATTTATAATAATAAAAAAGACTTTAAAAATGCACTTTTTTTTTCTGAAGATTCTGTTGAAGATTTAAAAACGCATCCCAGTTATCAATCTTTTTTAACACTTGCCGAAATTAATTTAGCATCGGTTTATAATAATACAGATGATTATGTAAAGGCAAGTAAACTCTATGATAAGTTATTAAAAAAAATTGATAGTACTAAAGATATGTATAGTTACGCTGGAATTTTATTAGGAAAAGGTACGGCTTTATTTCGTCAAGGTAAAACAAAAAAAGCCAAACCATTTGTGGAGCAAGCCTATCAAAAATTTAAGAACAATAATTTTACCGATGAGAAATTTCAAATGATGCCCGAACTTATTAGCATCTATAAAGATTTAGGGAATTATAAAAAATCCGTTTCCTTATACGATGAATATACTATATTAAAAGATTCTATTTTAAATAATAAGCAAGACAAAAATATTGCAAATGCCATTCAAAAATACGAAACAGATAAAAAAGATGCCCAATTAAAAGTATTGTCACTTGAAAATGAGAAAACAGCACAACAAAAGCAAATGTACTTATATTTGGCTTTAGCAGGTTTATTAATTGCAGGACTAATTGGTTATTCTTTACGTAAAAACAGAAAAACAACTAAAATTTTAGCTTCAAATAATATACAATTAAATAAAGCATTAGGAGATAATGAAATACTGTTAAAAGAAACTCATCATCGTGTAAAAAATTCCTTGCAAATGATATCTAGCTTGTTGTATTTACAATCGGAAAACATAGAAGATGAAAAAGCTGCTGCATCCGTAAAAGATGGACAGATTCGCGTAAAATCTATGGCATTAATTCATCAAAAATTGTATCAAAAAGATAATTTAACAGGTGTTGAAGTGTCGGATTATATTAACGATTTGGCGGAAAGTGTTTTTCAATCTCATAATGTTAGTAATGAAGATATTAACCTTAGTATTGATGTCGATAAAATGATATTAGATATTGATACTATAACGCCAATTGGTATAATAATCAATGAGCTGATTGTAAACGCACTAAAACACGCTTTTGATGAAACTAGTATAAAACCTAAAATAATAATCTCATTAATTAAAAAGCAAGACGCTTTAGTGTTGAAAGTAGCAGATAATGGAAAAGGGTTTAAACCCGATACAAAAAAAGAAAAATCGTTTGGTATGAAGTTAATAAAATCATTATCTCGAAAGTTAAAAGCTGATTTAACGATTCTTAGTAAAAATGGAACAGAAGTAGTATTAAATATCAAACGATTCGAAATTAAATAATGACCAAAAAAATATACATAGTAGAAGACGAACCCTTAATTGCCGATACTATTGCACACGCATTAGAAAAAGAAGGCTATGTAGTATGCGGTATAGCCGATAATGCCAAAGAGGCTTTGTATGATATAGATGATTTAAAGCCAGATTTAGTTTTGTTAGACATTAATATTATTGGCAATATCACTGGCATTGAATTAGCCGAAAAAATCAATGAAAAATTCAATATTCCATTTGTTTATCTAACCTCATTATCCGATGAAAGCACCATCAATCTTGTAAAAAAGACTAATCCGTCTGGGTTTTTGAGCAAGCCATTTAATGAAGCAGGTTTGCGCTCCAATATAGAAATAGCATTGTTTAAATTTGAACAAAAAAAAGAAGAAAAACATTTAATAAGCAATGCATTTTTCATTAAAAATAAAGGGGAATTAATAAAAGTAAACAAAACCGATATTAATTATGTGGAAGCTTATGACAATTACTCCAAGCTGAAGTGTTGTAAAAAAGAATATCTACTTAGTTTCACCTTAAAAAGTATGAACGAAAAATTAAATGACCCAAATTTTATACGCATTCATCGCTCTTACCTTATTAATATCAATAAAATAGATTCCCTTTTTGATGGTTATGTATTTATTGATCATAAAAAAATACCCATTGGTAAATCTTATAAAGAGGCTTTGATGAATTCTATTTCTTTGTTGTAAGCTTTTTTTAAGCACTAAGAACACAAAGTAAAATACACAAAGGACGCTAATTTTATGTTGTTTAGAATGGATTAAATATAACTAATAAATAGTTTTAGAGTTTCCACACAACTTAGTTGAACGCCGTGCCTTCTTTGTGCACTTTGTGGTTATCATAAAAGTACAATTTCAAACTTAAACTTAGTAAAATCCTTGCAAGGTTGAATATGTAATGTGATTATTATCAATGTCAAACTCAGATTATTGGAATAAATAATTTGACACTATTAAATCTTATCATTTTTAGAAATAAGAAGTCTTTTGTTTTATCTATAAAAGTAAAACGGTCTTTTCTTTTTAATTCCTTCCCTCAATAAAACCATCCATTTACTAAAAAAAACAGTTCATTCACCAAATAACTGATTTTTAAGTCCTTGTTATATATACTTTTATGTCACTAAACAACAACAAAATGACAGTAAAAAGTATATCAACATTGAAAAATATTCGTATAGAAACGGAAAATGATTCCAATTATACCATAGAAATACGCACTTATTTGGGTACAACTATTTTTAAAGATACCATTCTGCCAAAAAATAAAATTATTTCCATTAAAGGCTTAAACCCTGGCAAATACATCATTCATATTTCGAATGAATTAAAATTAATTAAGCGACAAATAAATATTTAATACAATAATAACGATTTATCATAATAATTAAAAACAAAATCAATTTATAACTTTTAAAATAACAATCTTATGAAAAGAATACTAATTTTCCTTTTTACAATTACTATAAGCAACTGCATAAACGCCCAAAATGTAGTCATTCCAGATGCTAATTTCAAAGCATATTTAGTTGGTAACAGCGCTATTAATCTAAATAACGATTCTGAAATACAAATGTGGGAATCAGCGGCTTTTAATGGAGTAATTGATGTAAGTGGTTTAGGCATTAATGACTTAACAGGTATTGGAGCTTTTTCGGCTTTAACTAGTCTAAATTGTTCTAACAATTCATTAACATCTTTAAATATAGCAAATAATACGGCTTTAAGTGTTTTATATTGTTATGACAATTCATTAACATCTTTAAATCTAATACAAAACACGGCTTTAAGTGCTTTTAGATGTCAAAATAATTCACTAAACGCTTTAGATTTATCTGCTAATACGGCTTTAACTTCGTTATTGGTTTATAACAACCAATTAACAAGTTTAAATGTAGCCAATGGTAATAATAGCAACATTCTTGGTGGTTTTTTTAATACCACTAATAACCCAAACTTAATTTGCATAACGGTTGATGATGTTGCTTATTCTACAGCAAATTGGTCAAATATAGATGCCATAGTCAGCTTTAGCACCAATTGTGCTTGCACTGTAACTATTCCTGACGCTAACTTTAAAAACTATTTAATAAACAATACTGCCATTAACACCAGTGGCGATAACGAAATACAATGTTATGAATCAAGCCTTTTTACAGGAACAATTAGTGTAAATAATTTAAGTATTACAAACTTAACAGGTATTGAAACTTTCACAGCTTTAACTGGATTGAATTGTCTTAATAACTCACTAACAAATATAGACATATCTCAAAATACATTGCTAACTAGTTTTTCTTGTAATAACAATCAGTTGAGTGCTTTAGATGTATCTAATAATACGCTTTTAACCGTTTTGGCTTGTAGAGATAATCAAATAACAAGTTTAGATGTATCTAATAATACTTTGCTAGAATATTTTTCTTGCCATACTAACAGTTTGACCAGTTTAGATGTATCTAATAATACTGATTTAATAAGATTATGGTGTTATAATAACCAATTAACTAGTCTAAATATTAAAAATGGTAATAATGATAATATGTCTAATGCTAATTTCAAAGCTACAAACAACCCAAACCTAACTTGTATAGATGTAGATGATATTGCTTGGAGCACGACAAATTGGACAAATATTGATGCAATAGTAAGATTTAGTTTAGATTGTAGCGCACCTGTAACTTATGTTCCTGATGATAATTTTGAAAATCGATTAATCCATTTAGGTTATGATACCGCATTAGACAATTACGTACCTACGGCAAACATAAATACAGTAACAATACTTAATGTATCTAATAATAACATATCCAATTTAACTGGGATTGAAGGTTTTATAGCTTTAGAAACATTGTATTTATCAAATAATTTTTTAACGACTTTAGATTTAAGTAGTAACCCTCAACTTACATTCTTAAATATTTATAATAATCAAATTACAAACATAGATTTAAGCGCAAACGTAAATTTAAGTGAATTAATTACAAATCAAAATCCGCTTACTGAATTAGATTTAAGACAAAACACTGCATTAACTAAAGTAAAATGCATCAATAATTCTTTAATAAGTTTTGATATCCGAAATGGAAATAATACGGCAATAAGTAACTCAAATTTTTCATTGTTGGGTAATAACGCTTTAGCCTGTGCTTCTGTAGATGATACTGCTTGGAGTACAACTAATTGGTCAGACATTGAGGCAAACACCAATTTTAATACAAATTGCAGTACGCCAGAAACCTACGTTCCAGATAATAATTTTGAACAAGCACTTATCGATTTAGGTTATGATGCCGTCTTAGATAATTATGTACCAACAGTAAACATAGCTTCACTTACCTCTTTAAATATAAATAATAAGAACATATCAGACTTAACTGGTATTGAAGATTTTGCAGCCTTAGAAACCCTAGTTTGTGCTATAAATACATTAACAACCTTGGATCTTTCACAAAACACCGCATTAACCGACTTAAGATGTCAAGATAATAACCTAACAACAATAGATGTAACACAAAACACAGCACTT
>JAZGEV010000042.1:0-53662 GCA_036478895.1 Flavobacteriaceae bacterium
TAATTATGACCCGTCCTAAAATATGTATACACAAATCAAAAAGTATTCGCATCATACTGAAAGATAAAAAATCAATGAATTTATTTTATTAAGAATTTAAAACATTTAATAATTTATATATTAAATAAATTACGTGCTTTTTACTCAATTTACTGTGTATTTTCGTACCTTTGAATATCAAATTTAGAGATAATTTAACTTGATTTTATGAAAGAAAAGAATAAACTATTAGCAGAAGATTTTCAAAAGGCAACAACAAAATTAGAATTTTTAAATATAGCAAAACGTAAGAATGTAAAAATTGATTCTATTTTAAAAACCTTACAATACGAAAAAGAATTGAAAGTTTTACAAGTAGAATTAGTGAAATTTCAACAATGGGTGCAAAAGAACAATAAACGCGTTGCCATTATTTTTGAAGGAAGAGATGCAGCTGGAAAAGGTGGCTCAATACGGCGTTTTATTGAACACTTAAACCCAAGATCTATGCGTTTGGTTGCCTTGTCAAAACCTACAAGTGTAGAGCAAGGGCAATGGTACTTTAGACGCTACATAAAGCAATTGCCCAACGAAGGAGAAATTGTTTTTTTTGACCGTAGTTGGTATAATAGAGCTGTTGTAGAACCAGTAATGGGATTTTGTGATGATGAACAATATAAACGATATATGGTGCAAGTGCCCGAATTTGAGCATATGTTATACGAAAGTGGCGTTGAAATAATCAAATTTTGGTTTTCAATATCTAAAGAAGAACAACAAAAAAGATTTAATGGTAGATTGCAAAACCCATTAAAGAGATGGAAATTTAGTCCTGTGGATCAAAAAGGACAAGCCTTATGGAAAGAATATTCTTTTTATAAAGAGCAAATGTTTAGTAGAACACATACGTCATATTGTCCGTGGATTGTCGTTAAAACCAACAATAAATTAGAAGCAAGGCTAGAGAGTATTCGGTATGTTTTATCAAAATTTAATTATGATGGTAAGGATGAAGCAAAAACGAGTCTTTTGCCCGACCCAAATGTAGTAATGCGGTATTATAGATCTGTAAAACAATTTTAATGATGGAAGAAAATCCTTTATTTACACCAGAAAATGTTATTAAGTTAAATTCCAAAAAAGGACTATTAGCTTTGTTAAGAAAAAACCCTTTAAATTATGAAAAAGCCATACGGTTTGTAGATTATGAAAAACATTTAAAAACCTTACAAGTAGATCTTATAAAATTACAAACTTGGGTTATAAAAAATAACGAACGTGTCATTGTGATTTTTGAAGGACGTGATGCGGCAGGAAAAGGTGGTGCCATAAGGCGTGTAACCGAAAAGATGAATCCTAGGCATTTAAGAATAGTAGCATTGCCAAAACCAACCGAAGTGGAAAGAAATCAATGGTATTTTCAACGATATATTAATGAATTACCAGATGCTGGAGAAATAGTGTTTTTTGATAGAAGTTGGTATAATAGAGCAGGAGTAGAACCTGTAAACGGATTTTGTACCGTTGATGAATATAAAGTATTTATGAATCAGGTTAATAATTTTGAAAGTATGTTAACCGAATCTGGCATTCGATTAGTAAAAATATACATGTCCATTTCCAAAAGCGAACAAGAAAAACGCTTTAACGAAATTAAAGCAAATCCTTTAAAACAATGGAAAATGACCAAAGTAGATGAAGATGCCCAAAAATTATGGGAAGTATATACGGATTATAAAAAGAAAATGTTTTTAAACACCAAAAAGAAAGGGGTTGTGCGTTTTAAAGTGATAAGAGCAAATAAGAAAACAAGTGCACGTGTTGCAGTTATTGAGCATATTTTAAATAGTATAGATTATGATAAAACGATAGAAGTATAGAACATAAAACGATTTAAACCTTAAAAACCTCACAAATAATAAAATTTGTGAGGTTTTTGCTTTAATTAAAATATTGATTTTTATCTGTTTTGTAACTCTTCTACTCTTTCTTGGAAAGCTTCAGGATCTTCAGTATATAATTCCATTAATTCTTTAAACTCGTCCCAGCCTCCAATTGAATTTATCATGAAGAAAATTAATAGTATAAATACAACCCCTAAAATAATACCAATTATAGATGTTATTTTACCTGCCTTTGCGTTTGATAATCCTTCATAGACTCCAGGTTCTTCCATGTCAATGTTAATTGCTTTTCTTCCTTGAAAAAAACCAATGATTCCCAATATAATTCCAGGCAATCCATAACACCAGCATGTGATAATTGAAAATATTCCTAAAACTAGTGAAGCAGTTGAATGTGGTAACTTTTCTCTCATAATTTTATTTTTAATTAATTAAATTTATAATAATAGTTAATAATTGTAACGATAATATTTAAAACAAATAAGCCAATTAATATTTTTGCACCTATTTTAAAATTGAACTTTAAATGTAAGAATAAATAGCTAAATAACAAAATGATGGTATAAATAGGTGGATACATGTAAAAAGCATCTACAAATTCACCTTTTAACAATAGAATTATAGAACGTTGCATGCCACAACCCATACATTCCATACCCATCTTTTTCCAAAAGCACGTGAACATGTGTTCTTCTAGAAACCTAATAATACCATTTAAGCTAAAAACTAAAAAATACATTTTAAATTTTTGATAAAAATACAAATATTAATGGCTTAGTAAATGTTTTAAAACTAAATTTTCTATTTTTGTCTTCTATGGAAAAGTACAATTTTACTGTTGGCGATAGAATTTCAGTCTTAGATGATGATATTAAAGGAATTGTGACATCTGTAGAGAAATTCGTAATTAGTATAGAAGATGAAGATGGATTTATTCGACATTTTAAACCAGAGGAATTAGTAAAAGTAAACGAAGATATTTTCAAGAATATAACGGTTAATTCAACACATAAAAAATCAGAAGACAAAAAACAGCTTAAAAAAGTTGTTATAAAAGAAGAAAGTATAATTGAAGTTGATTTGCACATACATAAAATTACACATTCAAATAAATTTATGAGTAATTATGATATGTTGAATGCTCAATTGAATGTTGCAAAAATTCAATTAGAAAAAGCTATAAACACTAAAAAACAAAGACTTGTTTTTATTCACGGTAAAGGACAAGGTGTTTTAAAGACAGAGTTATTAAGGTTGTTAAAAAAATACCCTGTAGAAATTAACGATGGCAATTTTAAGAAATACGGTTTAGGCGCTACAGAAGTTCGTATTTTTTTATCAAAAATTAAATAGGATAGACAGTTCATTTAAAATGTTCATTAATACTTGGAAAGATGAGTAGGTTATATAAATAAAAAAACCTAACAGAAGTTTAAAACTGTTAGGTTGTATTTGGTCAAAATAATCTTTCAGGACATTAATCTACCTTGTTAAGAAGCTTTTCCAGCTTCAATACTTATAGTAAGTTCGTCTTTCTTACTGTCAAAATCCATTGAAATTAAATCGTTTTCTTTTAATTTTGAATTGACAATTTTTTCTGCTAACGCATCTTCAATATACTTTTGAATTGCACGCTTTAAAGGACGTGCACCGTATTTTTTATCAAAACCTTTATCAACAATAAAATCTTTAGCACTATCAGTTAATGTGAGTGTGTAGCCTAAATCTGATATGCGATTTAATAATTTTTTAAGTTCAATATCAATGATTTTATGAATGTCTTCTTTTTCTAAAGCGTTAAATACAATTACATCATCAATACGGTTTAAAAATTCTGGAGCAAAACTCTTTTTAAGCGCATTTTCAATAATACTTTTTGCGTGATCGTCTTGTTGCCCTGTTTTAGTAGATGTATTGAAACCAACACCACTTCCAAAATCTTTAACTTGTCTTGCACCAATATTTGAAGTCATAATAATGATAGTATTTCTAAAATCAATTTTTCGGCCTAAACTATCAGTAATAAAACCATCATCCAATATTTGAAGTAACATATTAAACACATCCGGATGTGCTTTTTCAATCTCGTCCAATAAAACAACAGAATAGGGCTTGCGACGAACTTTTTCCGTCAATTGTCCACCTTCTTCATAACCAACGTAGCCTGGAGGCGCACCAACCAATCTAGAAATAGCGAATTTTTCCATATATTCACTCATATCAATGCGTATTAAAGCATCCGCATTGTCAAATAACTCATTAGCAAGCACTTTTGCCAATTGTGTTTTTCCAACACCTGTTTGACCTAAAAAGATAAAGGAACCAATGGGTTTGTTTGGATCTTTTAAACCAACTCGGTTTCGTTGTATGGCTCTAATAACCTTTTGAACAGCTTCATCTTGTCCAATCACGCTACCTTTAATAAGGTTTGGTAAATCTTTTAATCGATTACTTTCGGCTTCGGCAACTCTATTTACAGGAATACCTGTCATCATAGAAACAACTTCGGCAACATTATCTTCCGTTACGGTAACTCTATTTTGTTTAGAATCCTCTTCCCATTTTAATTGTGCTGTAAATAATTCTTTTTCAACACGTTTTTCATCGTCTCTAAGTTTAGCTGCTTCTTCATATTTCTGACTTTTAACAACTTCGTTTTTAGAAATCTTAATAGCTTCCAATTGTTTTTCTAAATCTTCAATATCTTTGGGCACTACAATATTTGTGATATGAATTCGGGATCCAGCTTCATCTAAAGCATCAATAGCTTTGTCTGGCAGAAAGCGATCCGTCATATAGCGGTTTGTTAGTTTTACACAAGCTTCTATAGCGTCATCAGTGTAAGTTACACTGTGATGGTCTTCATATTTACTTTTAATATTTTGTAAAATTTGAATTGTTTCTTCAACAGACGTAGGTTCTACAATGACTTTTTGAAAACGACGCTCTAAGGCACCATCTTTTTCAATATTTTGACGGTATTCATCTAGTGTCGTTGCACCAATACATTGAATTTCTCCACGAGCCAAAGCGGGTTTTAGCATATTACTAGCGTCCAATGAGCCTGTTGCACCACCAGCACCAACAATAGTATGAATTTCATCGATAAACAGAATGATGTCGTCATTTTTCGCCAATTCATTCATTAAAGCTTTCATGCGTTCTTCAAACTGACCACGATATTTTGTACCAGCAACTAAGCTTGCTAAGTCTAAGGAAATAATTCGTTTGTTAAAAAGTATTCTAGAGACTTTTTTTTGTATAATGCGTAAAGCTAAGCCTTCTGCAATAGCACTTTTCCCAACACCAGGTTCACCAATTAATATTGGGTTGTTTTTTTTACGACGGCTTAATATTTGAGAAATACGTTCAATCTCTTGTTTTCGTCCAACAACAGGATCTAATTTATCGTTTTCTGCCAAAGCAGTTAAATCTCTACCAAAATTATCTAGTACAGGTGTTTTTGATTTAGGTTTTGATGGTTGTTTTGGATTTGGTTTTTTTTCAAAAGGATCGTCAGATTTGCTACTACCATCATTAGGTAATTCAAAACTAGGAGAATTAGTTGGGAATGGATTTTCTTCATCTAAGAATAATTGACTAAAAGCGAGTTTTGTTTTATTGTAATCCAACTCAAATTTTTGTAATAATTTAGTTGTTGGATCATTTTCATTTCGTAAAATACACAGCAATAAGTGTGCTGTATTTACAGCCGTACTTTTGTAAACCTTAGCTTCCAAAAACGTTGTTTTTAAAGCTTTGTCAGCTTGTTTTGTAAGGTGTAAGCTTTTACTGGTATTAGGCGTGTCTATATTTGCAGGGCTTAATAATTCTATTTTCCGTCTTAAATGATTGGTGTCAATATCTAAAGCATTAAGAATTTCCATTGCTTTCCCTTCACCTTTGCGTAAAATGCCAAGCATCAAGTGTTCTGTACCAATAAAATCGTGACCCAATCGTAAGGCTTCCTCTCTGCTAAATGCAATGACATCTTTAACTCTTGGTGAAAAATTTTCGTCCATATGTTTTTGTATTGTAAATTGTTTTGTACTATAATTAGATTTATAATGCGTTGTTTTTTAATGGCATCAGCTAAGATGTAAAAATAACTATTTTTTTTGATTTTTTTTGAATATTTAATAATTAAACATCTGTAATTTTATTTTGTTAATTATTTTTTTCATTTCATCTCTAGTAAAAGAGCTATTAAATCAATTAAAATATTGAAAATCAATTATTTGAAAATAATTTAAACTTTAATTATTCAAAATATATTTAAAATAAACATTGTGTTAAATTGTTAATAAAATCACCTAATTAAGCGTTGTTTTCTTAAACAAAAGAGTTGAATTGTTGTAAATTGCATCTTCATAAATAAAAGAAGAAATTAACTAAAATAAATACAAAGTTTTTATGGCTGAAGGTGAAAATATAATTCGCGTAAATATTGAGGATGAAATGAAGGAAGCTTACATCGATTATTCGATGTCAGTTATTGTTGCTAGAGCCTTACCCGATGTAAGAGATGGATTAAAACCCGTACATCGTCGTGTGCTTTTTGGAATGCATGAATTAGGCATAAAAGCAACAGGCGCTCATAAAAAGTCTGCAAGAATTGTTGGAGAGGTTTTAGGTAAGTATCATCCACACGGAGATACATCTGTTTACGATGCAATGGTACGTATGGCACAAGATTGGTCTATGCGTTACGAAATGGTTGACGGTCAAGGAAATTTTGGTTCACCCGATGGTGATAGAGCTGCAGCAATGCGTTATACTGAGGTACGTATGATGAAAATATCGGAAGATATGCTTGCTGATATTGATAAAGATACTGTAGATCATCGATTAAATTTTGATGATACTTTAGAAGAACCAGTGGTTTTACCTACACGTGTACCAAGTTTGTTAATAAACGGAGCGTCAGGTATTGCAGTTGGTATGGCTACAAATATGGCACCTCACAATTTAACCGAAGTTGTGAATGGAACAATTGCCTATATTGAAGATAAAGAAATTACCATTGATGGATTAATGGAACACATAAAAGCACCAGATTTCCCTACTGGTGGAACAATATATGGATATGATGGTGTAAAAGCTGCATTTCATACAGGTAGAGGCCGAATTGTAATTCGTGCAAAAACTGAGTTTGAAGAAATTAACGGAAGAGAATGTATTGTTATTACGGAATTACCGTATCAAGTAAATGGATCTGATTTGCAACAACGTATTGCTGCAATGGTTAATGATAAAAAATTAGAAGGAATTTCTGCAATTAAAGATGAAACAAGTAGATTGGGTCGTCGTATAGTAATTGTTTTACGTAAAGATGCTATTCCTAATATTGTATTGAATAAGTTGTATAAATATTCAGCTTTACAAACATCGTTTAGTGTTAACAATATTGCATTGGTTAATGGAAGACCAGAATTATTAAACCTTAAACAAATTATTGGACACTTTGTAGATCATCGTCACGAAGTTGTTGTAAGAAGAACACAATTTGAACTTAAAAAAGCTGAGGCTAGAGCACATATTTTAGAAGGGTTAATTATTGCTTCAGATAATATTGATGAAGTTATAAAAATTATTAGAGCATCAAATAATGCAGATGAAGCACGTGCAAGTTTAATTACTCGTTTTGATTTGTCTGAAATTCAAGCTAAAGCAATCGTTGAGATGCGTTTGCGTCAATTAACTGGTTTAGAGCAAGACAAGTTAAGAGGTGAATTTGACGAAATCATGAAAACAATTGGTGATTTAAAAGATATTTTAGAAGATAAAGACCGAAGAATGTCTATTATTAAAGAAGAACTTCTTGTGATTAGAGATAAATATGGAGATGAAAGACGTTCTATAATAGAATACGCAGGAGGCGATTTGAGTATTGAAGATATGATACCAAACACCAAAGTTGTAGTTACTATTTCTAATGCTGGTTATGTAAAACGTACTGATTTATCAGAATATAAAACACAGAATAGAGGTGGAAGAGGCCAAAAAGGTGTGTCAACTAGAAATGAAGATTTCTTAGAACACTTATTTGTTGCCACCAACCATCAATATATGTTATTCTTTACAAAAAAAGGAAAAGTATTCTGGATGCGCGTTTACGAAATACCAGAAGGTGGAAAAGTATCTAAAGGTAGAGCAATACAAAATCTAATTAATATAGAAAATGACGATGTTGTAAAAGCATTCTTAGTAACGCAAGATTTAAAAGACGAAGAATACATAAATAACAACTATGTAGTAATGGTTACTAAAAACGGACAAACTAAGAAAACCGTTTTAGAACAATATTCTCGTCCACGTACAAACGGTATTGCTGCAATAAAAATTAAAGAAGGTGATGAATTATTAGAAGCTAAATTAACCGATGGTAATAGTCAAATAATGATTGCGGCACGATCTGGTAAGTGTATTCGTTTTGAAGAAGCAAAAACACGACCAATGGGTAGAAATGCATCTGGTGTAAGAGGAATTCGCTTAAAAGATGATATTGATGAAGTAATAGGTATGATTTCTGTTCACGAAGGTGATGGATCAAACGTACTAGTTGTTTCTGAAAATGGTTATGGAAAACGTTCTGCTTTAGCTGATTATAGAATTACAAATCGTGGAGGTAAAGGTGTTAAAACTATTAATGTAACTGAAAAAACAGGCGGATTAGTAGCAATTAAGAATGTAACTGATGAAGATGATTTAATGATTATTAACAAATCAGGAATTACCATTAGATTAGCTGTAGCAGGATTGAGAGTTATGGGTAGAGCCACTCAAGGTGTTAAGTTAATCAACATAAAAGGTAAAGATTCTATAGCCGCAGTAGCCAAAGTTGCACACGAAGATGATGAAGAAGAATTAGAAAATGATGGTGAAATTTTAACTGATAATGAGAATGGCACGAAAGTTGAAAATAACGATTCAGAAGAATAGTATCATTGATAGATATTATTTCTAAGAAATATTAATTAAAACAATTAACAATGAAAAAAATATTAGTAGTAGCACTATTTTTAGTCAGCATTATTGGTTTTGCTCAAAAAAATGAAATGAAAATGGCTAAGAAAGCCATAGCTTCAAACAATTTTACTGAAGCTTTAGCTGCAATAAGCAAATTAGAATCCATGGAATTGGATGATAAGACCAAAGCAAATTTTTTATATTTTAAAGTACAAGCTTTAAGTGGATCTGGTGGTTTAGCGAAGGCGGCTAAAACAATTGGCGTTTTAAAAGCATTTGAGTCAAAAATTGGAAAGTCAAAATATACTAAGTTGTTAGAACCAGTATTAACAAAGTTAATTCAGAATTTATCCAAAAAAGGAATAAGTGATTACGAAACTAAAAAATATGGTTTAGCAAAAGTGACCTTAAATGAGTTGTATAATTTAAATAAAAAAGATACGCTTTATCTAGAGTATGCGGCACATGCAGCTTATTTAGATAAAGATTTAGATTTGGCTTTAGAGCGTTTTATTGCGTTAAAAGATTTAGGTTACACAGATATGGGAACTATCTTTACAGCTAAAAGTATAGCAAACGGTTCTGTACAATCTTTTAAGACAGAAGCAGAAATGAATAAGCCAATTAACTTGAAATTGTATGAAGATCAAAAGGTGGTTGTTAAAAAATCTAAAGCAGCTGGAATTATAAAAAATATTGCTTCTATTTATGTTGAAAAAGGCGATTCAGATAAAGCGATTTTAGCCATTAAATCTGCAAGAGAAGCTGATCCAAATGATGCAAACTTAATTATTTCACAGGCTAATATAGAATTGGAAATGGGTAATAGTGAACGTTTTTCTGAATTGATGAAAGAAGCTATAGTATTACAACCAAACAATGCCTCTTTATATAATAATATTGGGATAACAAGTCATAAAGCTGGGAGAATAGAAGAAGCAAAAGCTGCTTATAAAAAAGCGATTGAATTAGATCCTACTAATGCTGACACTTATTCAAATCTTGGCTTAGCAATGCTCGATAAAGATAAAGCACTAGTTGAGTCTTTAAATAAAAATTTAGATAACTATGATAAGTATGACGCTATTAAAGCAGAAAGAGTGCTTTTATATAATAAAGTATTACCTATGTATAATAAATCACTTGAACTTAATCCAAAAAATAAAGCTACATTAAATACGTTAATTAAAATTTATCAGATATTAGATAATTATGAAAAAGCAAAAGAGCTAAAAGCTGATTTGCAAAAATTAAATTAAAGAATTTAATAAAGTTTAAAAATATAAAGGCTGTCTAATAGACAGCCTTTTTTATTATAACTTAAAATTAATAAGAAGAAAACTCTTAATTCTACAACCTTAATACTTATTTTCTTATTGGTTTTTAATAAACCAGTCAAAGGTTACTTTTAAACCTTTATTAATATCGAATAAAGGCTTGTAATCAAAACCGTTTTTAGCTTTGCTAATATTTGCTAATGAATCTCTAACATCACCTCTACGATCTGGTCCAAAATTGGGTTGAATTTTTTTGCCAGATGTATTTTCCAAGCTAGCCCATAAAGTATTTAAACTAACACGATCACCACAAGCAATATTATAAACTTGGTTACCAGCTTTTTTATCAGCAAATAATCCTTTTATATTGGCTTGTACTGCATTTTCTACATAAGTAAAATCACGAGTTTGTTCGCCGTCTCCATTAATAGTTGGTGGTTTGTTATCTACAATTGCTTGCATAAATAAAGGAATTACTGCTGCATAAGCACCATTTGGGCTTTGCTTAGGTCCAAAAATATTAAAGTATCTAAAACCAATAGTATCGGTTTCATACGTTTTTGCAAAAACATCTGCATATAATTCGTTTACTAATTTAGTGACTGCATAAGGTGATAAAGGTTTACCAATATTTGGTTCTTCTTTAGGTAAAACTTTACTATCACCATAGGTAGAACTCGAAGCTGCATACACCATTCTTTTCACAGATTTACTTTCCTTTAAGGCAACCAGCATATTTAAAAAACCACCAGAATTTACTTTATCTGTTAAAATAGGATTGTCAATAGAACGTGGCACAGAACCTAATGCCGCTTGATGCGATACATAATCTATACCATTCATTGCTTTTTTACAAGTGTCTAAATCACAAATATCACCTTCTATAAACTCAAAAGCCGAATTTTTATCAAACTCAGCTATATTATGATAATAACCATTGGAAAGATTGTCTAAAACACGTACTTTTTTAGCACCATATTTTAAGAGGTATTCCACAATGTTTGAACCAATAAATCCAGCGCCGCCAGTTATTAAAAAACTAAGCGTAGATAAATCTGCTGTATGATATTTTGTTTTATACATTTTTTTTCTTTGTATTATTAAATTAATTTTTTTAAATAGTCTGCATATGAACTTTTCCCTAACTTATCAGCCAAAGATAGTAATTGCTTTTTATCAATATAACCCATTCGCCATGCAATTTCTTCAATACAGGCTATTTTTAATCCTGTTCTTTTTTCAATAACTTTTATAAATTCTGATGATTCATTTAAAGATTCATGTGTACCAGAATCTAACCAAGCAAAACCACGCCCTAAAACTTGCATAGTTAAACTTTGTTCTTCCATATAAACCTGATTAACACTTGTGATTTCAAGCTCTCCTCTTTGTGAAGGCATAACGTTTTTTGCAACATTTATAACATCGTTAGTATAAAAATACAAACCAACAACCGCAAAATCACTTTTGGGCGTTTTTGGCTTTTCTTCTATACTTATTACATTGCCTTTAATATCAGTTTCAGCAACACCATACCTTGAAGGTTCTTTGACTTTAAAACCAAAAATAACAGATTTTTTTTCGTTTTTCACTATAGAAACAGCTTTTTTAAGTGTGTTTTTAAAACCTGCTCCATAAAAAATATTATCGCCAAGAATAAGACATACATCATCGTTACCAATAAAATCTTCTGCAATGATAAATGCTTGAGCTAATCCATCTGGACTGGGTTGTACTTTGTAGGATAATTGCAAACCTAGTTGAGATCCATCGCCAAATAAACGTTCAAAATTGGGTAAATCATTTGGTGTTGAAATAATTAATATTTCGGTTATGCCAGCTAACATCAAAACCGATAACGGATAATAAATCATTGGCTTATCATATACAGGTAGTAATTGTTTAGAAACCACTTTTGTAAGTGGGTATAAACGTGAACCCGAACCGCCTGCTAAAATTATCCCTTTCATATATTAAAATTTAGCGTTATCGTTATACATTGTTTCATAATATTTTTGATAGTCACCACTCGTAACTTTCTCAAGCCAACCGGTATTATTCAAATACCAATCAATAGTTTTTTCTAAGCCTTTTTCAAAAGTGACACTTGGTTTCCAACCAAATTGCTTGCTTATTTTTGAAATATCAATTGCATATCTTAAATCGTGCCCTTTTCGATCTTCTACAAAAGTGATTAATTTTTTAGAACTTCCAATCGTTAAATTTAATTTCTCATCCATTAAATCACAGAGAGAATGTATTAGCTCTAAATTTGTAAATTCATTATTACCACCAATATTGTAGGTTTCCCCTAATTTACCGTTATGAAATAATAAATCGATTGCGTTTACATGATCTTCCACATAGAGCCAATCTCTTACATTTAAACCATTCCCATAAATTGGAAGCGTTTTTTTATTTTTAATATTGTTTATAAATAACGGAATTAATTTCTCAGGAAATTGATTTGGTCCGTAGTTATTCGAACAATTAGATATAATAATAGGTAATTTATGAGTATCATAAAAAGCTCTTACAAAATGATCTGAACTCGCTTTTGAAGCGGAATACGGACTATGAGGATCGTATTTGGTTTCTTCAGTAAATTTTCCAATATCTGTTAAAGATCCATAAACCTCATCTGTAGAAACATGATAGAAGAGCTTGTCTTGAAAATTATCTTCCCAATAAAATTTTGCAGCTTGTAATAAATTAACGGTTCCAACAACATTTGTTGTGACGAATTCTAAAGGATTACTTATTGATCTATCCACATGAGATTCTGCTGCTAAATGAATTACAGCATCAAATTTATAATTCTCAAAAATATTTTGTATGAATTTTAAATCAGATACATCTCCTTTTATAAACGTGTAATTCTCTTTATCTTCAAGATCGCTTATATTTTCTAAATTACCTGCATAGGTTAATTTATCTAAATTAAAAATATGATAATTAGGATATTTAATAACAAATAAACGTACTAAGTGTGAGCCGATAAAACCAGCGCCTCCAGTTATTAATATGTTTTTTTTGTTTTTAGACATTTAAATTTTATTCAGTACACTAACCACTACAATCTCAAATCAGATTTGTCTTTAGGTAACATTGCTTTTACATCATATAAAACGTGATTGTCTGCTGCAACTTTTGATAAATCTAATGTTTTAAATTCTTCGTGTGCTACAACTAAAACAATGGTGTCGTATTTTTTATCGATATCATTATAATCGGATATTAAATTAATGTCATATTCATGTTGCACTGCAGAAACTGTTGCCCAAGGATCGTAAACATCTACATTAAGTTTAAAGGATTTTAATTCATTTATAACATCAATAGCTCTAGAATTGCGAATGTCTGGACAATTTTCTTTGAAAGTGATACCTAGTACCAAAGCGTTTGCATCTTTTACAGGTATGTCTTTTTTAATCATCATTTTAACTGTTTCTTGAGCAACAAATCCACCCATACTATCATTTAAACGTCTTCCAGCTAAAATTATTTCAGGATTATAACCTAAAGAAATTGCTTTTTGCGCTAAATAATAAGGATCAACACCAATACAATGACCACCAACTAAACCTGGACGGAATGGTAAGAAATTCCATTTTGTGCCAGCAGCTTCTAAAACTTCGTTGGTATCAATATCCATTAATTTGAATATTTTTGAGAGTTCATTTACAAAGGCAATATTTATATCACGTTGAGAATTCTCAATTACTTTAGCAGCCTCAGCAACTTTTATACTAGGAGCTAAATGTGTTCCTGCAGTAATAATTGATCTATATACGGCATCTACTTTTTCACCAATTTTTGGCGTTGAACCCGATGTTACTTTTAAAATTTTAGTAACAGTTCGTTCTTTATCACCTGGGTTAATACGTTCTGGTGAATAGCCTACAAAGAAATCTATATTGTATTTTAAGCCAGATATTTCTTCCAAAATAGGCACGCATTCTTCTTCAGTTGCACCAGGATATACCGTAGATTCATACACAACAATATCGCCTTTTTTTAAGATCTTTCCAACAGTTTCACTTGCTTTGTAAAGTGGTGTTAAATCAGGTTTGTTATTTTTATCTACTGGAGTTGGTACTGTTACAATATAAAAATTACTTGCTGCAATTTCAGTTGTTTCTGTCGTTAGCCATAAACCATTTTTTTTAGATTGCACATCATTTAAGGATGAACAATTTACTTCTTCTAGTTCTGCGTCTGAAGTTTCTAAAGTTAAATCTGAATTATCACGTAATTGGTTGATACGAGTTTTATTAATGTCAAATCCAACGGTTTGGTATTTTTTAGCAAATTCAACTGCTAATGGTAAGCCTACATAACCTAAACCAATAATTGCTATTTTTGTATTCTTCATATTTTTAATTTACTATAGTCTTTAAGATGTATTTTATATCGTTAATTAGCGACCAATTTGTAATGTATAATTTATTTATTTTTATTTTTTCTTTCCAAAGAACTTCGTCATTGTATTGCTTTGGATTTTCTTTTTTTGCTAAAATTTGTTCTTCATTTTTATAATATAAAGTAGCTGGACCAGTAATACCAGGTTTAACAGATAAAATCATACGATCATCACCTGTTAATTCATCGGCATAACCTTTAACGTCTGGTCTTGGACCAACAATACTCATATTGCCTATAAATACATTATATATTTGAGGTAATTCATCTAAATTATATTTTCGTAAGAACCTACCAAAAGCTGTTATTCTTGCATCATTTGCTGTTGTAATGGTATTGTTATCTAGTATGTTGCTTCTCATGCTTCTAATTTTATAGAGTGTAAACTCAGTTCCAAACTGCCCAATGCGTTGTTGTTTAAAGAAGCCAATTTTTTTTGTTGAAAAATAGGAGCACAGTACTAAAATAAGTATTGGAATGGTTAAAAATAATAGTCCAAAAAATGAAAAAAATAAATCAAAGAGCCTTTTTGTTATATGTTGTTTTTTACTTAAAATAATAAGTTATTTAAATGGACAAATTTTATTTGCTACTTGCATATATTCGTTCTATAATGTCTACAATTTTTAAACCTTCTAAAGCATTTGTTTTAATAGGCTCTCCTTTTTTCAAAACATTCACAACATTATCAAAAACATAATGATGATTTTGAGCAGAGCCTTTATAAGCACCGTAATCATTTCCTGGATTTGTAGGCGCTAATACAGGCATTTTATAATCTTTAATATGGCAATATTCAACTTCATTCATATATTGACCACCAATTTTAACAGCGCCATTTTCTGCTATGATTGTCATAGAAGATTCCATATTCTGATTATATAAAGCAGTAGAAAAATTAAAGTTACCAATACCACCATTTACAAACTCAAAATTGACAATTCCAGCATCTTCAAAGTCGGTCATGTTTTGATGTTTAAAATCTTTCATTATCGCGTTGATGTTTGTAATATCACCAAACAACCAATACATAATATCTATAAAATGAGAAAATTGTGTAAATAAAGTTCCGCCATCTAACTTTTTATCTCCATGCCAGCTATCTTCAGTATAATAGCGTTCATCTCTATTCCAAAAACTATTAACATGAACTGAGTACACTTCACCTAAAGTACCATTATCAACAATGTCTTTAATCCATACCGATGGTGGAGAATATCTATTTTGCATCACAGTAAATATTTGTTTAGAAACATGTAAAGCTTTAAAAATTACTTTTTCGGCATCCGCTTTAGTTAAAGCCATTGGTTTTTCAATTACCACGTGATTTTTCGCTTCTAAAGATAATATAGCATGCTGAGCGTGAAAACCGTTTGGTGTTGCAATACTAATAATATCAGTTTGTGTGTCACTTGCTAATAAGTCTTCAATTGATGCAAAAAACGGGATAGCATCATATTGTGCAATATTTAATTTGTCTTTTGGCTTAACATCCACAAGAGCTACTAATTCACAATTGGAATTTCTACTAATCATCTCTGCATGGCGTTTACCAATATGGCCACAACCTATTACCGCAAAGCGTATTTTTCTATCTTTTATTAATTCCATTTTTTATTTTTTTAATAATTTTTTAAAAAATGAGGAGTCGTCTTCTTCATTATCGTGATAACCTTGTCCGTATCCTTTTCCATAGCCACCATAGCCACCATAGCCACCATAACCGTAACCGTAGCCATAACCATAGCCTGCTTTTTTATCAGAAAAATCATTAAATACAAAACTAATGTTTGATATTTCACCATTCTTGTATTTGTCATTAATCATTTTTGGCATGTTCTTTAGGGTAACTCCTTGACGGATTACATACATTGAAGCATCTGCGTGTTTGAATAATTCAATACTATCAGCAACTAATCCAATTGGAGGTGTGTCAATAATAATATAGTCATAGGTTTCTTTTAATAATTCAATCAATTCGTCAGCTTTTTTACTGATGATTAATTCTGATGGATTTGGTGGAATTGGACCAGCTAAAATTAAATCTAAATTTTTAATTTTCGTGCTTTTTAAAACGTCTTCAAGTTCGCTATTCCCACTTAAATAATTAGTTAATCCTTTTTTATTGTTAAAGCCAAAATCATCAAAAATCTTTGGTTTTCTTAAATCAAAACCTAATAAGATTGTTTTTTTATCACTTTTAGCAAATACAGTTGCCATATTCATAGAGATAAAGGTTTTACCTTCACCACTTACTGTTGAAGTTACTACAATAGTTTTCGATTTACGTTTAGTGTCTTTAAATAAAAATTGTAAATTAGATCGTAAAGCTCTAAATGATTCAGATGTTGTGGATTTGGGTTTGTTGAATACAATTAAATTATCTTTTGATTTGTTTTTTCCAACAACACCAAGAACAGGTATTTTAAAACGATTTTCAATATCTTCTACTGTGTATAATTTATTGTTGAGTAAATCTTTAATAATAATAAATATTAAAGGTAATAACAACCCAAGAATTAAACCAATTAAATAATTTATGATTGGTTTAGGATAAAAAGCACCTTGCCCTACATCTTTTGCGGTATCAATAATTTTAATATCCGATGTATTGGCAGCAATTATCGTTCCTGCTTCATATCTCTTTTGGAGCAAATAGTTATAATTAGCTTCTGTTAAATTATATTTCCGTTGAAACGTAATTAAACCTTGCTCTTTTCTTGGTAATGAGCGTAATTTTCCACTAAAGCGCGATATTTGATTATTTACATTATCTAGATTAACATTTAAAGTACTTTTTACAGTTCTTATATTCTCGTTTAATAATGTTTTAGTAGAATTAATTTTTCGTACTAATTGTTTTAATTTTGGATAATCACTTTTTACCGTTTGCTCTAGAATTTCTTTGGCTTTATAAAGCGCAATTAATTCTTTAACTGTTATTCCAATGGTTTGATCTTCCAAGCCCATAATTGCAGGTACAGGAATGTTTTCATCCACATTGCTATGTGTGTTTAAATAATTATTTAAATTGTCATAATACTGAATTCGTCCTTTTATTTGCTCTTTTTTAGTATCAAAACTAGATAAATTTGAGAAAAAGGATTCTCCTTCGGCAGATAAATTATAGATATTTTCTTTTTGTTTAAATTTACCTAAATCTCGTTCAATACTTTTTAAACTATCAGATACATTATCAAAAATACCATCAATATATTTTTTAGTTTTTACCGCGTATTGAATTTTTGATGCTTTTTGATCTTCATTTAAAATGTCTACACTGGTATTAAGTTCGTCAGCAATTTTACTTTTATTTGGACCACTGTATATTAAATTTAATATGGATGCTCCTTTTAAAGGTGTTTTAATTTCTACTTTTTTAAATCGAGAAACGACACTATTAAAATTTGAAAATTTCACAAAATAAGTTCCTTTTGTTTTTCTTAGAACATTTCTATGGTCTATTTTGAAATTAAAATAATCAGACTTAATGTCATTTTTAATATCATAGGTTTGATTAAAATTCACATCCGTTCCAATTAAATTGGGTTCATTAAGAATATAATCAAAACTAATCAAGTTTTTGACATCATTACTATTAAAACTAACAGTTACCTTATCATCATTAAAATCCAATTTAATTGGTAAGTTTATTATTTGATTTGTACTTTTATCTATAATTATTTTGAAAGGTGCTTTTTTATAGATGTCTATTAATTGATATTCTCCCTTTTTATAATAATTTATATAAGAATTTAATGCTGTAGCTACTTTTTCATTGTGAGTTCTAGAGCCTAAAATTGCTTTTACGTTTTCTACCTTACTACTTGTTTGTCCCCAGCTAAACATTATATTGGTGTTATTGGAGAATAAGGGGTTTTTTGATTCTTCTATATTAATGGTTGTACTCAATTTATACAAACGTTCTTTACGTTTATTAAAAAAACGCGTAATAAACAATGCAATTATTACAGTCAATACAAAAAGCCACCAAAACTTTAAAATTTTAAAGAAATACGCTTTAAAATCAATTGAGTTTTCTTCTAATTCAAAAGGGTTTACTTGATTATTCATAATGAATTATAGTCTGTTAATTAATATGATTGAAGTAGTAAGTAAAGACAATGCCGTAATAATGGTTGACATTGTTTTTGTTCCAGTTTGTCCAGTTCCCCAAGATTTTTCACGTAAAGGTTTGATGTAAATAACATCATTTGGTTGAATGTAAAAAGCATCGCTTTGCATAAAATCAAAACCAGTTAAATCGAGCTCTATTTTAGTAATACCAGTTATATTGGTTCTAATAATTTCAATTTTCTTACGGTTTCCTGTAAGTGGAATATCGCCTGCATTTGCAATTGCTTCAATAATATTCACTTGATTTTGATACAAAACTTTTGTTCCTGGACTTCCAATTTCTCCCAAAACAGTAAAACGGATTCCTGCTAATTTTACTGTAACAAAAAGCTCGTCCATGTTTTTAAACATTTTTGATAACTCACTTTCTATTTTTAAACGCACTTCTTTGGTAGTATAACCTAGCACATTAATCTCACCTATGTATGGAATACGAATCATCCCTTTATGGTTTACTGAATACGAATTAAAATATAATTGACTTGCTCCAATTGTCGGTGATTTTGTTGCAGATTCAATTTTAAACATAGACACTAATTCCTCATCAGTAGCTTTGATTTTTATATCAATAATGTCATTTATTTGTAATTTATAAGGTGCATTCTGTAATTTGTGAACCGTGTTTGTATTTATTGGCTTTCCTTGAAAATACGTCAAGTCTTTTGTAGGAATACAAGAATTTAAAAATAGTAATAATCCTACCAGAAGTAATAGCTTTTTCATTTATAGATTTTTATGGAATGCAAATATAATTTTAAATAGTGGAAATCAGTAATAAAACCATTATTTTTGCTATCAAAGAGCAATATGATTAACCAAATAAAAAAATATTTTAAATTTATAAGGCAATCTACCACAAAATACGGTGTACATTCCCCTTTTGTTTTTGATTTGATAACAAACTGTTTGGAAAAGTTAACACCATCAAAAAAAGTAGAAGTGTTTAATCAATACAAGCAATTTTTATTACAAAACGCTTTAAAAATTAATGTAATAGATTTTGGAGCAGGTTCTCGTGTATTCTCGTCGAATCATAGAAAAATTGCTGCTATTGCAAAAAATGCAGGAATTCATCAAAAAAGAGCAGAATTGTTAATGCGTTTGGTCGCTTATTTTAAATCTTCCGAAATATTAGAAATTGGAACATCACTTGGTTTAGGGACTTTAGCCTTAGCTTTAGGTAATGAAAATGCAACAATAACAACTTTGGAAGGTTGTAGAGAAACCGTTGATATACCAAAAACACAGTTGCATAAATATGTAAATAACAGAATCCATTTTAAAGTTGGGGAGTTCAAAGAAACTTTAGCATTTGCTTTGGAAAATAAAAAATACGATCTCATTTATTTAGATGGAAACCATCAAAAAAAAGCAACAATAGATTATTTTGAACAATGTTTAAAGGCAACTCATAATGATTCTGTTTTAATTTTTGATGATATTCATTGGAGTAAAGAAATGACAGAAGCTTGGGAGATTATCAAAACACACCCAAAAGTAACTCTAACATTGGATACGTTTTTTTGGGGTTTTGTTTTTTTACGACAAGAGCAACATCAAAAAGAACATTTTATAATAAGAATTTAATCAAGAAATATGAAAATATATACCAAAACAGGCGATAAAGGGCAAACTTCATTATTTGGAGGAACACGTGTGAAAAAATATAATTTACGTATTGATGCCTATGGAACTGTTGATGAACTAAATGCTTACATTGGCTTAATAAGAGATCAAGAAATAGATAAAAACACGTTTAAAAATCTAGTGAAAATACAAGGCGAATTGTTTACAGTTGGAGCTATGTTAGCAACGCCAAAAGACAAGAAAACACTTAAAAATGGGAAAGACCGTTTAGGGATTCCCTTAATTAACGAAGCAGATATTACATTTTTGGAAATAGAAATGGATGTTATGAATGAATCGCTGCCAACAATGACTAATTTCATTTTACCTGGCGGACACACAACGGTGTCATATTGTCATATTGCTCGTACTGTTTGTCGACGTGCGGAACGTATTGTAGTAAATTTAATGGATCAAGAAGAGGTAGAACCTATTACAATTCAGTATTTAAATAGATTATCGGATTATTTATTTGTATTGGCACGAAAATTGACATTAGACAATCGTACTGTTGAGGTTATTTGGAAACCAAAATAAAAACAGTATGCATTTATTTTTTAAACGGATGATAGCGTAAAAATCAAGTAAATGTTGAGTAATGAATTGAAGTTCTTTCAAATAAATAAAAATACTTTTGCAATAATTTGTATATTCCAACTAAAAAATTACTTTTGCAAAAGATAAAAAAACATAAATTATGTATTGGACATTAGAATTAGCATCGTATTTAAGTGATGCACCTTGGCCTGCTACAAAAGACGAATTAATAGATTACGCAATTAGAACTGGAGCTCCTCTAGAAGTTGTGGAAAACCTACAATCTATAGAAGATGAAGGAGATTCGTATGATGTAATTCAAGATATTTGGCCAGATTATCCTACGGAAGAAGATTTCCTCTGGAATGAAGAAGAATATTAAAAACTAAAAAGTCTCCAATAGAGGCTTTTTTTTTGTTTAAAAAATGTTTAACCGCATTTGAAAATTGTACATTTGTCCCTCTTTTTAGTTAAGTATAATAAGATGGACTTACTATAAAAATAAATTTATTCGGCGTTAAGCCAAACCTTAAAATATAAATAAAATATGAGTTTTATAAATTCAATAATTAAAGCTTTTGTTGGTGATAAAAGCAAAAAAGATATAAAAGAATTACAGCCTTTTGTAAATAAAGTACACACTTTTGAAGCAAATATAGCATCACTTTCTATAGATGAATTACGTGCTAAAACGGTTGAATTTAAAGAAAAAATTGCAGCGTCAATAAAAGAGTTTCAAGATAAAATAATAGCATTAGAAACGGAAGCTAAAACTGCAAGCGTAGATAGAAAAGAAGATATTTATGCAGAAATAGATACTCTTAAAGAGGACTCTTACAAAGTATCTGAAATCACTTTAAAAGACATTCAGGCAGAAGCATTTGCGGTTATCAAAGAAACTGCAAAACGATTTGTTAATAATCCAGAAATTACTGTAACTGCAACGCCTTACGATAGAGAATTAAGTGCAGAATTTGACTTTGTAACTCTAGAAGGCGATAAAAAAGCGATCTGGGTAAACCATTGGGATGCCGCAGGAAAATCCATTACTTGGGATATGATTCATTACGATGTGCAGCTTATTGGTGGTTCCGTTTTACACAATGGTAAAATTGCTGAAATGATGACTGGTGAAGGGAAAACATTGGTATCTACCTTACCTGTTTATTTAAATGCCTTAACTGGAAATGGCGTTCACGTAGTTACTGTAAATGATTATTTGGCAAAACGTGATATGGCGTGGATGGCGCCAATTTATCAATTTCATGGTTTAACGGTAGATTGTATTGACTTGCATCAACCAAATTCCGATGCACGTAGAAAGGCTTATAATGCTGATGTTACTTATGGTACAAACAATGAATTTGGCTTTGATTACTTACGTGATAATATGGCAAATTCGCCAAAAGATTTAGTGCAAAGACCACATAATTATACCATTATTGATGAGGTAGATTCAGTTTTAGTAGATGATGCACGTACACCATTGATTATTTCTGGAGCTGTGCCTAAAGGCGATATTCACGAATATAACGAATTAAAACCAACAATTAGTGAATTGGTTAATTTGCAGAAAAATTATTTAATTGGGTTATTGTCTCAAGCAAAAATTGAAATTGCCAATGGTAATGACAAAGAAGGTGGTTTTAAATTATTTCGTGTGTTTAGAGGTTTGCCAAAGAATAAAACCTTAATTAAATATTTATCGGAAGAAGGCATCAAACAAGTTTTGCAAAAAACTGAAAAGTTTTTCATGCAAGATAATAATCGTGAAATGCCAAAAATTGATGAAGAATTATATTTCTCTATCGATGAAAAAAACAATTCTATTAATTTAACCGATAAAGGGATTAATCATCTATCTGAACGAAGTAATGAAGATGATTTCTTTGTATTACCAAATATTAGCGTGTTGGTAAATGATATTGATACAAGTGATAAAACACCTGAAGAGAAAACAGCAGCAAAAGATAATTTGTATCGTGAATTTAGTATAAAAAGTGAGCGTATCCACACCATGAATCAACTATTGAAAGCCTATACTTTATTTGAAAAAGATGTAGAGTATGTGGTAATGGATGAAAAAGTGATGATTGTAGATGAGCAAACGGGTCGTATAATGGATGGACGTCGTTATTCTGATGGTTTACATCAGGCACTTGAAGCCAAAGAAAATGTAAATATTGAGGATGCAACTCAAACTTTTGCAACCATTACATTACAAAATTATTTTAGAATGTACAGAAAGCTGTCTGGTATGACAGGAACAGCAATTACAGAAGCTGGTGAATTCTGGGAAATTTATAAGTTGGATGTTATTGAAATACCAACCAACAAACCATTAATCCGTAAAGATAGAGAAGATTTAATTTATAAAACCAAACGCGAAAAGTACAATGCCGTTATTGATGAAATTGTACGTTTGGTTAAAAATCGTCAACCAGTTTTAGTTGGTACAACTTCGGTAGAAATATCAGAATATTTGTCCAACTTGCTAGAAGGTAGAGGTGTAGCACATAATGTGTTAAATGCAAAAATGCATAAAAAAGAAGCAGATATTGTAGCACAAGCAGGTAATCCTGGAGTAGTAACAATTGCAACCAATATGGCTGGTCGTGGAACGGATATTAAATTATCGGATGCTGTAAAAGCGTCTGGTGGATTGGCAATTATTGGTACAGAACGTCATGATTCTCGTCGTGTAGATAGGCAGTTGCGTGGACGTGCTGGTCGTCAAGGAGATCCAGGTTCGTCACAGTTTTACGTATCGTTGGAAGATAATTTGATGCGTCTATTTGGATCGGAAAGAATTGCAAAAATGATGGATAGAATGGGCTTGAAAGAAGGCGAAGTTATTCAGCATTCTATGATTTCTAAATCCATTGAACGTGCACAGAAAAAAGTAGAAGAAAATAACTTTGGTGTGCGTAAAAGATTATTGGAATATGATGATGTAATGAATGCGCAACGTGAAGTTGTTTACAAACGTCGTCGTCATGCATTGTACGGTGAACGGTTACAAGTAGATATTGTAAATATGATTTTTGACACTTGCGATACTATTGTAACAGAAAATAAAGCCAAAGGCAGTTTTGCTAATTTTGAATACGAATTGATTCGTTTCTCAGCAACAAGTTCCCCTTTTACCGAAGACGAATTTAATTCTAAAAACGAAGAAGAGTTAACAGATGTTTTATATGATGTAGTTTACAAAAATTACAAAGAAAAAATTGCTCGTAATGCCATTACTGCATTTCCTGTAATAAAAAATGTATTTGAAACTCAAGGCGATCAATACGAACGAATTGTTGTACCATTTACCGATGGCTCAAAAACAATACAAGTAGTAACTAACTTAAAAGAGGCTTATGAAAGTGATGGAAAAGTATTGATAAACGATTTTGAGAAAAATGTCTCATTGTCTATTATTGATGAATCTTGGAAAGACCATTTACGTAGAATGGATGATTTAAAAACTTCGGTTCAAAATGCACAATACGAGCAAAAAGATCCTTTATTAATTTATAAATTTGAATCGTTTGAATTGTTTAAAGCGTTAATGCACGATGTGAATAAAGAAGTATTATCATTCTTGCTAAAAGGTGAATTACCAAATCAAAATCAAGTTAGCGAAGCTAGAGAGCAAAAACGTGAAAAAGTTCAGTTGTCCAAAGCAGAATTTAACAATCCTAATGAAGGTATGCAAACCAACCAAACACAAGAGCAACAAATTACAGAAACAATAGTACGTGCTGAACGTAAAATTGGTAGAAATGATCGTGTTAAAATACGTAATGTAATTACAGGGGATCATAAAACAGTAAAATACAAGCAAGCCATTCCTTTATTGGAAAAAGGGTCTTGGGTATTGGATGAATAAATATATTTATACTATTTTTTAATATACAATCAACCATTAAAGTTTTATAACTTTGATGGTTTTTTTTGTAAAATAATTAATTAAATGTTGATGTTATTCAAAACATTTGCGACCTTAGCGTTTTAAAACAAAAAGCAGATTCATTTTATAAACGTCATATTACCTAGACCGCTAGAACGCTTATTTACTTACAGTATAACTGAAGCCGAAGCCTCATTCCTACAACCAGGAATGCGCGTAGCTGTGCCTTTTGGAAAATCTAAAATTTACACAGCATTGGTATATTCTATTCATAACGAATCGCCAACAGCTTATGAAGCTAAAGATATTTATCAAATATTGGATGATAAACCCATTGTTAATGAACAACAGTTAAAACATTGGACTTGGATTGCTAATTATTATTTATGTTCATTGGGTGATGTTTTGAGAGCAGGTTTACCTTCAATATTTTTATTGGAAAGTGAAAGTTTAATTATCCGCAATGAGAGTTTTAATGAAGAAGACACCTTAAACGATGAAGAGTTTTTAATTTTTGAAGCCTTACAACATCAATCCATTTTAAAATTGGATGAAGTAAGCGCTATACTTGATAAAAAAACGGTTTTACCAGTTATAAATAGTCTTATAGCTAAAGGTGTATTGTCTGTAAAAGAAGAATTTTACGAGCAATACAAGCCTAAACTAGTTAAATACATTCGTTTAAACGATATCTATAATTCAGATGAGAAATTAAGTAAGCTATTAGACGATTTATCAAGAGCAAGAAAGCAAAAACAAGCTGTAATGCAGTATTTTTCGATAGATTCCTCTACAAAAAAACCAATTAAAGTAAAGACTTTACAAGAACTATCAAAGGTTTCGGCAAGTGTGTTAAAATCATTAGTAGATAAAGAGATTTTTGAAATTTATTACATTCAAACCGATCGTGTAGATTTTGGAAAATCCAAAGAGACCTTAAAAAAATTATCTGAATTTCAGGAAAAAGCTTTTACCGAGATAAAGGAGAATTTTAAAACCAATGATGTTACCTTATTACACGGCATAACATCAAGTGGGAAAACAGAAGTTTATGCAAAACTAATTCAAGAAACATTAGCCAAAGGCGAACAAGTTTTGTATTTATTACCCGAAATTGCACTAACAACACAAATAATCAACCGATTAAAAAAATATTTTGGAGAAACTATTTCTGTTTTTCATTCCAAATATTCGTTAAACGAAAGAGTAGAAGTATGGCGAAATTTATTGAATAATAATTCAAAAGCTCAAATAATTTTGGGCGCTAGATCATCTATTTTTTTACCATTTAATAAGCTAGGTTTAATTATTGTTGATGAAGAACACGAGACATCGTTTAAGCAGTTTGAACCTTCGCCACGTTATCATGCGAGAGATGCAGCAATTGTATTGAGTAAAATACATAAAGCAAAAGTCCTTTTGGGAAGCGCTACACCATCGTTGGAAAGTTATTATAATGCACAACAAGGTAAATACGGATTAGTAGAATTAAAGCGTCGTTTTGGTAATGTGTTATTGCCCGAAATTGAATTGATAAACATTAAAGAAAAATACCGTAAAAAAAGAATGTCAGGTCATTTTTCTGACACAATGATTACGCTAATACAGGAAGCGCTGAATAATAAGGAACAGATTATTATTTTTCAGAACCGTAGAGGTTTTGCACCAGTTGTTACGTGTAATACCTGTGGTATTTCTCCCGAATGCCCAAATTGTGATGTGAGTTTAACCTTTCATAAGTTTCGTAGAGAATTGCGATGTCACTATTGTAATTATTCACGTGCTATGCCTAATAATTGTGGCGCTTGTGGTGGAGTTTCGTTATCAACAAAAGGGTTTGGAACCGAGCAAGTAGAATTAGAATTGCAAGAGATTTTTCCCAATCATAAAATTTCCAGAATGGATTCTGATACCACACGTGGTAAATATGGCTATCATAAAATTATTAGTGCTTTTCAATCTCAAGAAGTTGATATTTTGGTAGGAACGCAAATGTTATCCAAAGGATTGGATTTTGCTAATGTGTCTTTAGTAGGCATATTAAATGCAGATACGATGCTTAACTTTCCCGATTTTAGAGCACATGAACGTAGTTTTCAAATGATGGTGCAGGTTTCTGGTAGAGCAGGACGAGCAAAGAAGCAAGGGAAAGTTGCGATACAAACCTATAATCCATTTCATCAAATTTTACAACAAGTTAGTACTACTAATTACAATGAGATGTACAAAGAACAGTTGGAAGAACGTTATCAATATAAGTATCCACCATTTTTACGCACAATAAAAATAACGTTAAAGCATAAAGACTTTAATAAAGTAAATAGAGCAAGCGAATGGTTAGCGGTTTCATTAAGAAATCAATTTAGAGATAACGTGTTGGGACCAACAGAACCTGTAGTTTCTAGAGTGAGAAATCAATATATTAGACATATTTTAGTTAAATTGCCAACACATAAACCGTTAAAAGATTCAAAAATAATTTTTAAAAAAGTGAAAAATTCTTTTCAGTCGGTTGCTGATTTTCGTTCAATTCGTTTTATTACAGATGTAGATAATTTTTAAAATATGTTTTTTATAGAAGGTTTTTTTATTGGTTTAGCAACACTGTTTGTAGTAGGTTCTGTAGCATTGATTTTAATAAATGCGACTTTTAAAAATGGTATTAAATCGGGTATTGCAGTTGCAATTGGTATTATGTTGGGTGATTTGATTTATGCTGTTTTAGCACATAAAGGCTTAAAGACTATAATAGATAGTCCATTTTTAACCAAGTATATAGGTATTATTGGATTTGTTATTTTATTTGTATTTGGGATACTAAGTATATTTAAAAAGCAAGCTGTAAATGATACAACTATAGTTTCTAACAAAACTCATTTCACTAATTTTATTAAAGGATTTAGTGTTAATTTTTTTAATCCTTTTGTGTTAGGTTTTTGGATATTATTATCCAAATATGGAAAAGATAAGTATGCTGAAAATTCATTATACTTTTTACTAGCTATTGTGTTTGGTGTATTAGTGATTGATTTTGCCAAAGTGTTTCTCGCCAAGCGTTTATTACCACTTATAAAATCAAATAAAATGACCTTATTTAATAAAATTTCGGGTGTTGTATTATTACTTTTTTCTTTTCGAATTCTGTATGAGGTTTTAATGAAATAAATAGTTATTTCTCTTTCTCAGTACCTTTCTCAGTCCCTTTTTTATTAACATTCATAATATCATTAAGAACATCTTTAACGCCACCATTTATAATAGAGTCAATGCCTCCAACTGGTATTATACTATCTAAATCATTATTTTTAATTAAACTATCAAGCGTATTATTTACATTGTTTTTTATAGACTCTTCAAGCTCTTGTTTTTGATATTTAATTATTTTTAAAGCTAAGATTTTTAGAGCATTTTTTAAGCCTACTTGTACATTTGGTTTGCCAAGTGTACCACCAATTTTGGTAGTTAATGGAATTTGAATGGTGTCTTTATGGATGTTAGTTAGTTTTGAAAGTAAATTTACAGCATCAACTCCTAAATGTTTTGCAGGCACATCCATAGATAAGTTGTATTTAAGTGTTTTGTCAAATCCATGAGAACCAGAAACGTGCATCGTAAATTCTTTGTATTTAATATCAAAAGGTTCTACTTCAACATTACCATTGGCGAATTTTAAAATGGTTTTTAATTTAGATAAATCTATTTTTTTAAAATCAATAAATTTTAAATTTTTAGTTAATTCGTTCAATAAAACCATTTCGTTTTCATTAAACTCTTTCACAAACAATTGCGCAATGGCGTTACCATTAACCGAATTAACATTAGGTATAAACTCGTTATTCAAAAACCCTTTAATTTTAAATGTAGAATTGTATTTTCCTTTAATTGCTTTTGCAATTGGTACTAATTTTTGAAAGGTTTCAAGCGTTTTAAAAGAAGTAGCAATGTCAAATTTGTCGATGTCTAAATCCAAATCAAAGGTTGTGGGTTCTTTTTTGGTGTTAATTTCCCCATGAAAAGTAGTGTTTCCATCAAGCATTTTTGATTGCGCATTACTAATTGTAGCTATTTGGTCTTTTAAAGTCATTGTACCAGTTACATTTTCCATAACTAGATTATCATAAATTACCTTTTTTGCACTCAAATAAGTTGTGACATCTAAAAATTGTGGAATTTTTAAATTTTCGGATGTTGAGTTTTTCGATAAACCTGAGGTTTTATTATCATCAATTAAAAAATCACTGACTTTAAATAAATTTGAATTCACTTTAAAATTACCTTCTAAATTTTTATCATTAAAAAGAAAAGCGAATAAATTATTGACTTTTCCAGTTGCATCAATATCGCTCTCACCAGTTTTCGCTTTAAATTTGGTCAATAAAACTTGATTTGTCTTGAAATTTATACGCGCTATTTTTATGTGAATTGGTTTTGCAATTTGCTCATCGTCAAAAATAAAATCTTTTAATTGGGCAGTACCTTTTGTTTTTATTTTACTGAATTGATTCGTTTCTATTGCATGTTGATCTGCTTTAGTTGTAAAGTTAGCTGTAAGAATTCCGGTTAATTGTTTATCCATTTTTATGGGATAAGCTTGAGATAATTTTGCAAGATTTAATGTGCCTTTAAAGGCAGCATCAACTGTTGGGTTTTTTGATAAATTTGTTATTTTGCCAATCATTTCAAAAGTATCTTCATCAATAGTGAATATTGATTTTTTAATGTCTAAAAAAACATTATTATTTGACGTTGTACTAACAATAGCACCATTAAAAGTTATATTTTTAACGGCTTTTGGTAGGTTTGGATATTTAAAAGAAGCGTCCTTAGTATTGATATGGATATTATATTTTGGTAATTCTGTAGCAGAATTGAAACCATTAATACGACCATTTACTTCGGTAATTCCAGTAGCAGTTACATCGTTAAAACTACTTGAGTAAGCGTTTGGTATTAACGATAAAATACTTTTAAATTTTGCTTTTGGAGAATGGAATTTAATATCCATTTCTTGATTTTTATCATTTATAGCTATAAAACCTTCAAAAACTAAATCCAAATCATTTAATTTTCCTTTATTCTTTTTTAGAATAAATTTCAACTTATCAAACTCAATGCCTAAAACAGCATCTAAAGTAATTTTTGCATTGTTAATGTATTTGATGTCGCCAATTTTTATTGAGGCATTTTTAGTGAATGTTTTTGTTGTTAAATCCATTGTACTATTGGCATATTCGCCATTTCCACTATGTTCCACATTAGCGAAATTTAGTTTTATATTGTCTAGACTCTTATATTGAATATTGGCATTAGAAAAGGCATATTTTTTTAAATCAAATTTAAAATTAGGTGACTTAACGGTATTTGTTTTTTTGGTTGTAATTTTTTTAGACGTTTTGATTTCCTCAATGTTTAAATTCACATTTTTAGCAAGTAAATCTTGAATACTAATATTTTTAGCATCTAAATTTACAGTTAAATTAGTGTCAAACATAAACGGTTTAGAAACTTTATATGATAAACCTTGATAAGCTGAATTTACTTGAGAAACTTCGGTTTCTGTAATGAGATCAATTAAGCTTGTAGAAAAGTTTACAGAACCTCGGTGATTTAAATCTTTAACGCTAATAAAATCTTTGGTTTGCTTGTTAATAAAGTCAATATCGGTTTTAGTTATCTGATATTTATTTATACTTATTTGATAAGATGGATTGTCATTTTTACTATTTGAAGTAGTATTTAATTTGTGAATATCAAAATTAGATTTTCCATTTTCATCTATAATTAAATGCAGTTTTACATTATTTACGGATACATTTTTAAGTGTTATTTTTTCATTTTGTTTCTTAAAAAGTTCTTCAATATTCATGGCTAAATTTACGGACCCTGCAATAAGTAAAGTGTCGCTTGTTGCTATGTTTTTATTAACAACTGTTAATTCATCTATAGTAATTGTTGCGTGAGGAAAACGTTTAAAAAGACTTAAATCGGCATCTTTATACGTTATTATTGCATTTAAATTTTCATTATAATTCGCTACAAAGCGTTTAACCAAAGTGTCTTTATAAAAATAGGTGAAAGCAATTATTAAAATTATTAATAAGAAAATGAAACCTAATATTTTTTTTATGACTTTCATAATGTGTTTTCTTTAATCAATGCAAGTTGTAATCACAAAAATACTACCAAAATACCGATATTTATATAAGGTTTAGTTAATTTTGAATTTTAAGTAACATATGAGTAAAAATACAGTTCTTTTTTAGCTATCTTTGTCGGCAAATAATAAATAAAACAAAAATTTTGGAAAACGTAAAATATTTTAAATTAATTGATAAAATTAAAGCAACAATAGCTAAAGACGGAGTAGATTCAAAATCAGTAGTTTCTGATTTAAAAGATTTACGTGTTATGGTAGTTGAAGAGAATCAACCTCTATTGGCAAAGGTTATTCGTTTAACATTTCAACATATTGAAGCAAATAAAACATTTAATGTTGCTATTCCAGATGATGAACCATTTGAAGATGAAAATGGAGAAGTTCAAGAATTTGAAGCAGCAGAAATCGTTCCAGTTGAAAGTTTGGATTATTTATTGTCAAACATGACTGGTATGACTAAAGCTATGAATATTTCTGATGTGAGAGCTTTTGTAGTAGATTTAAAAGAACAAGCCGGCGAAGACTATTAGTAAAACAACTAAGCTTTTGCTTAGGTAGATTTTACTAATCCCGCTTCCGAACGTTAGTGATGGAAATAGCGGGATCTTTATATCGATAATAATTTTGTACAACTAAGCTTTTGCTTAGGTAGAAGAGTCTTTAAAAGTGAACAATTTTTTAATTTCATCAGGAATTTTTGAGATTTTCTCTGTTTTTGCATCCATCAAACACCAAATTGTTTTTGATTTTGCAATAAGTATGTCTTCTTTGTAAACTTCCACAATTCGGATAGATTTTACACCTTCCAAGCTATCTATCCAAGTTTTAAGTGTAATTGTATCCTTAAGAAAAGCGGATTTTTTATAATCAATTTCATGACGAACTGCTACCCAATAATATGCGGAGTTTATGTGTTTGTTAGAAATACTTAGCCAGTGTTTTAAAGACACATCGTTAATCCATTGAAGATAGACCACATTGTTTACATGATTTAAAAAATCAATTTCATCTTTAGTTACAACATGTTTATAAGTATAAGTCATCTTCAAATTTAAGATTAATTTTATTAATAGTAACTTTGCCACATGAAAAGATTTGAAACATTATTTACGGCTATTGAACAAAGTATTGAAAGAGATGATTTTGTAAAAATCACGTTAAGTAAGCCGTTAAGTAAACGCAATGAATTAACAAATGTATATGTGCGTTATGTGTTATTAAAAAACACACCTCATTTATCATTTACGTACCGTTATAAAACAAATGATCAAGTTAAAAACTATACGTTTACCGAAGCGAAAGAGGTAATAAGTGACTTGTTGTTAAATGCTTTTAGATTTGCAACGTTTTTTTCTTTACAAGAAGATTTACAGGTATTTGTGTCTAAAAAGAAGGTTGTTTCTACTAAAGAGCAATACCCAAGTTTTACCAATAAGCCACCGGAAACTCATAATCAACCCAAAGAACGTAAAGTAACTGACAGTGATTTTTTAATTCATTTGGGAATAAGTGATAAAGAGGGAAATGTCATTCATAAGATGGCTGATAAATACCGTCAAATTAATAAATATTTAGAAATTATTGAAGATTTAATTTCGAATACTAAACTACCCAAAAAAGTACATATTGTAGATATGGGTTCTGGAAAAGGGTATTTAACGTTTGCATTGTATGACTTTTTATTAAACAAGAAAGGCTTAGATATTGAAGTTACTGGCATTGAATTACGACAAAATTTAGTTGATTATTGTAATGATGTTGCAGCTAAATGTAATTTTGATAACTTAAATTTTGTCTGTAAAAGTATAGAAACCTATACTGAAAAGCGCATAGATATTTTAATTGCACTTCATGCATGCGATACCGCAACAGATGATGCTATATATAAAGGTATTGCATCAAAAGCAGATATTATTATCACAGCGCCTTGTTGTCATAAGCAAATTCGTAAACAGTTAAAAGGTTCAAATCAAGAGAGTCCAATTTTAAAGTATGGTATTTTTAAAGAGCGACAGTATGAAATGCTAACCGATACAATGCGTGCTTTAATTTTAGAAAAAGAAAATTACCAAACCAATATATTTGAATTTGTGTCTAATGAACATACCAGAAAAAATGTGATGTTGATTGGAAAGAAATCTAACAAAAAAAATGATTCTAAATCAATTACTGCAAAAATAAAAACTTTAAAAAAGGATTTTGGGTTTACAGAACATTATTTAGAAAAGTTAATGAGTCAAAAATAATTAACTAAAAAAGGCAATCGATATAAATCGATTGCCTTTTTTAAATAGTTTGTTTTAGTACTTAATTATGCTTTATGTCTAAAGTAAGCTTGTTTAGCATTTCTATAAAATGTTGCTTTTAATTTACGCCATTTTTTAAAGAAATTATTTGTTTTGTCACTATAATCAATTGCATCTGAAGTGCATTCAGTATATATAGCGTCAATATCACTAGCAGAATAGTCATTTTTAAATGTTTCCATTGCTGTTTTTAACATTGCTGATTTGTAATCAGCCATTTCTTCTTGAAATTTATTAAAATTTTCAGCAGAAACACCTTCAGCTAATTCAGCTGTAATGTTATTCACAGTTTTCATACCTTGTTTAACAGCCATTAATTGTTCAACTTTTGCTGTAGTTGGCGTTTTGCTTTGCGCAAAAATACCAAAAGACATTAATATTGTTAAGGCTATGGTAATAATTAGTCTAATCATAATAAATCAATTTTTAAAAGTTGTTAAAATCAACCGCAATATAAGAAACATAATTTAGTTTTAAAAATTTTAAGGAATATTTAAATACTTATGTGTTTGTAATGATATTTTCCATTGCGGGTTATTCATAACAAAATCAATTATTTGAGGTGTGAAAATTTCCTTTTTACTCCATTCTGGTTGTAAAAAAAGCACACACTTTTTTGATACTTTTTTCGCTTGTTCAATGGCAAATTTAAAATCACTTTTATTGTGAATAATGACTTTCAATTCATCTGCTTTGGTGTAAATGTCTGATAAAGGTAATTTTGTTTTTTTTGGTGATAAACAAATCCAATCCCATTGTCCAGATAAAGGATAAGCACCAGAAGTCTCAATATGCGTCTTTAAACCTGCTTTTTTTAATTCTGAGGTGATGTAATTCATATTCCACATCAAAGGTTCTCCACCAGTAATGACAATCATTTTGGCATACTTCTTTGCATTGGCTACAATGCGATCTGTTTTAATTGCAGGATGTAATTTTTCATTCCAACTTTCTTTTACATCACACCAGTGACAGCCAACATCACAACCACCAATGCGAATAAAATATGAGGCAGTTCCTGTATGAAATCCTTCACCTTGTATGGTGTAAAATTCTTCCATTAAAGGAAGCATTTCCCCTTTTTCTAATAAATCTAAAGTTGTTTTTTTCAAGTAAAATGTTTTTGCAAATATAAATAATTGCAATTATTTTGTAAGGTTATTATAAGGTTAATTTTAATCATTTTTTGTAAATTGCCATTCTAAAATCAATACTAAATGAGTAAGAAAGAGGCGTTTTTAAAATACATAGAAGAAGGTTATAAAACAAAAGGAGATTTTATAACTCTAGGTGCTGCAATGTTAGGTGAAGAAACCATAACCAATGCTTTTGTAAAATTGCCTTTAAAAACAATAAACCGTCATGGTTTAATTGCTGGTGCAACAGGAACTGGAAAAACAAAAACCTTGCAAGTATTTGCCGAAAACCTTTCTGATGCTGGTGTACCTGTTTTATTGATGGATGTAAAAGGAGATTTAAGTGGCTTGGCGCAGCCAAGTCCTGGTCATTCTAAAATTGATGAACGTCATAAAAAAATTGGATTTGATTTTACAGCTAAAAAATTTCCCATAGAAATTTTAACGATATCCGAGCAAGACGGTACAAGAATGCGTGCAACAGTATCAGAATTTGGACCAACATTATTGTCTCGTATTTTGGATTTATCAGAAACTCAAAGTGGTATTGTGGCTGTTTTGTTTAAATATTGTGATGATAATAAATTACCATTACTTGATTTAAAAGATTTTAAAAAAATATTGCAGTTTTCTACAAACGAAGGTAAAAGTGAAATAGAATCTGCCTATGGGAGAATATCTACAGCATCAACTGGTTCTATTTTAAGAAAAATAGTTGAAATTGAACAACAAGGCGGCGATCTGTTTTTTGGTGAGCGTTCTTTTGAAATTGACGATTTAATTCGTGTAGATAAAAACGGAAATGGACTAATTTCTGTTTTGAGATTAACGGATATACAAGATAAGCCAAAGTTATTTTCAACTTTTATGCTTCAATTATTAGCCGAAATTTATGATACCTTACCAGAACAAGGTGATAGTGGAAGACCAGAAATGGTTATGTTTATAGACGAAGCACATTTGATATTCAAAGAAGCTTCAAAAGCTTTGTTAAGTCAGATAGAAAGTATTGTTAAATTAATTAGGTCTAAAGGTGTTGGTATTTATTTTGTGACTCAAAATCCGCGAGATATTCCATCAGCTGTTTTGTCACAATTAGGTTTGAAAATTCAACATGCTTTGCGCGCATTTACTGCTAATGATAGAAAAGCAATAAAATTAGCGGCTCAAAATTATCCAGATTCTGAGTATTATAATACTGCGGAAGTTTTGACTCAATTAGGAATTGGAGAAGCCTTAGTATCTGGATTAAATGAGAAAGGAATTCCATCGCCACTAGCGCGTACAATGCTTAGAGCGCCAATGAGTCGAATGGATATTTTATCGAAAACTGAAATACAAGAAGTCATTGACGGTTCGTATATTTATAAAAAATATACTGAAGATATTGATCGAGAAAGTGCTTATGAATTATTAAATAAAAAAATTGATAAAGTTCACGAGCAAGAAGAAGCGGCTAAGAAAAAGAAAGAAGCTGAGAAAAAGACAACTACACGTCGTAAAAGTACACGAATGAATCCTATTTTAAAAGTTGTTACAAGTGCTACTTTTATAAGAGGTGTGTTAGGAATTTTGCGTAAAGTAATGAGATAAAAAAATGGATTAAAAAGGTTTACTAAGTCTTTTTAATCCATCAACAATTATCTAACAAATATTTTTATTCAAAGAAATTTATTAAAAATCCTTCATAGTTACCGTATTCCATTTCAAGTAAACCTTCAAAATAGTTTAAAGCAATAGTTTTGTCTACGTGTTTTTCTAAAAGAAATACTGTATTATATATTTTACTAATTTGTTTAATTACTTTTTGAGAAGTTGGATTTGATTTAGTTGTAAAAGCTAAACTGTAGTTATCTGTTTTATTTGGAATAAAATGCACGTTCATCCAAAATAAATTACCGCTTTTGTCTATCTGTTTTACAATGGCTATAACTTCTTTTTTAAGTTCTAAATTTTTAACGACATAGTTAAAAATTGTTTTTGGCATCATTGGGTGAATACTTTTGTTATAGGCATTCTTTTTTGTAAGTCCAGATGTTTTTATAAATTCACTATTACAAAATTTTATTTTTCCGTTTGTTGAAACTCTACTTAATGTTTGGATTGCTGGATGAATAATTACTTCTGAACTTAAAAGCTCTTTAGACTTGTAATCTGTTAAAAAAGAAAACTCTCCGTTTAGTTTATTTATTGAACCTTTCTTTTTAACGGTGCTTGTTTCATTCTTAGCTACTAAAAAATCTGTTTTCATAATGTTTGGTATTAGTTCGGTGTATCAAAGCTATTAGATATTAACAAAATTACAATAAAATTGTTAATAACTACGATAAATTGTTAATAACTTACATAAAATTGTTAATAAATCTGTTAAAAACTTGTTAATAGCAAAATTTTTTACATAAAAAATCCCTTGTAGCGTGTTTGCTCACAAGGGATTAATTGTATATTGAATTTAATTCAAATATAATTATTGTTTTTTCTTACGCATTTTCATATTAATAAATTCTAATGCTAATGAGAATGTAATGGTAAAGTATAAATAACCTTTTGGCATTGCACCAACATGGTTACCAAAGAAAGATGCGTTTGACATAGGTGCTGCTTCGGTAATTAACATAAAACCAAGAAGAATTATAAAGGATAATCCAAGTATTTGGTTGGTTGGATGTTTGCTGACAAAGTTACTTACTGGATTGGCAAATAGTATCATAATAATTACAGATATCACAATAGCTATTACCATAATTGGAAAAGCACCTTTTAAGCCATTAGTCATTCCAATTGCTGTTAAAATTGAATCGAATGAGAAAACGACATTAATAAGTGAAATTTGTATGATGGCACTTCTAAAACTTGCTTTTGCTGGAGTAGATAAGGAGTCATCCTCATTGTGTTCTATACCTTCAATTTTATCATGAATTTCTTCTACACTTTTATAGAGTAAGAAAAGTCCGCCAAAAAATAAGATGACTGCTTGTCCGGTTAAGGATATGCTAAACCAATCTGAGTGAAATTCATAAAAAGATTTTTCTAAAGCTGTTAAAGACGTAATGGCAAATAAAAGAGCAATTCTCAATACCATAGCAATTATCATCCCTATATTGATTGCTTTTTTGCGAATATTATCTTTCAATTTACTTGCTGCAATTGATATAAATATAATATTATCTATTCCTAAAACTATTTGTAAGAAAATGAGCGTTATTAATGCGCCCCAAGTTTCTGAATGTTGAAAAATTTCCATGTTTTTTATTTATTTAGTTAGTATTTGGTTGTTGTAATGTTGCTTTGCCAGAGTAGTTGAATTTAGAGCCTTTAAAATGTCCTTTATAGGTATAATAATCAGCGTAGATTCCTGTAATTCGTACAATAAATTCAAATTGATCATTTTTGGTTTTTGGATTTAAATTTTTTAAAACGTATTCAAAATCAGAATTCCAAGTGATATAAGAGCTGTCAATAGTAGATTTAAAAAAATCTATTTGAATGCTGTCGTTACGTATAAATTTTGTTGTCAAATCACTATTATCTAGAGTGCTTATAAAAGTACCTGTTCTTATTTGTTTTGCGCTTAGTGTTGACTTCTGTTCGCATGAATTAATTATCATTGAAAGAGTTAAAAGGGCTATAAATAAATTGAACTTCATATTAAAAATCATAATATGTGTTAAATAAATCTGTTTTTAAACCAATGTTAAACCACACAGTATTTTCTTCAGAAAAATGTGGAATTGTTTCTAATGCGGAAAAATTCCGAAAACTAATGTTAATAAATAATTGTAAGTTAGTTGATGGGTTAACGAGATAGCCTGCTTGAACGTCAGCATTAATGACCATTGCTGTATTACCTTGATAAAAACCATTATTGTATGCGCTTTCTCTATTGGTACTTGTGATGAAAATATCACCACCATAGCTAATATCATTATCTGTAAAGTCAAAACCTTTTTTTCCAACAACAAATTTTGCATTTCCAAACCATCTATCTTTTCTGTAACGTGCAATGCCTATAAATTCGGCAAAATTACTTCCCCAAGGATGTGCTAATGGCTGATAAAAATGAGAGTAATTCAATTCAGTATCATTATGAGCATAAGTAAAAGGTCTCACAACATTTAGTTCACCTTGTAAGGTTAAATCTTTAATATTGAAGGCGTGGAAATATTTTGCACCAATTTGCACTCCAAATTTATTAGCCCAATACCCGTTATTTTTAAAAAACTCGCGTACAATAATTTCATCTAAAACAAATTGACCGTAGATGTTAAAAGTATGAGATAATTTATATTTTGTATTTAAACCAACGATAGCGTTACCACTTCTAGAACCTCTTGAAAATTCAACAGCTCTGTAAAAAATTAAAGGATTTATGAAATTAATATCAATATTGTCATTGCTTCTTTTGTTGGTTGTGGTTGCTTCAAATAGTCCAACATTTAAGCGTTTTCCTATGTTTATACTTAAGTGGTGCGATGCAACGTATTTTCTTAAATTTGAACCATTTTCAAACGATCCTGTACGAACATCATCTAACCACATCCATAAGTTGGTGTAATTAATTTTCCAAAAATTTGTACTTATTTTCGCAAAAGTGTATGGTGCAGCAACATCGGATAATAATAAAGAACGATATCCATCACCAATAAAGTTTTTACCATTCCCAAATTGTAAATTAAAATGTTTGTTTGGTGTGTAGGTTAAGTAGGCTTCTGCAACAGGATAATCAAAAGCATCGTCTTTAAATTTCTTTGACAATCCACGTCCAAGCATAATAGCATAGCCATTTTCTGGATTTAATGTTTTCACATATTCATTGATATAGTTTGAAAAACGTCCTTGACTTTCATAATAACTCGTAGAAAAACTCAATTTTCCAATGCCACCTTGAATATTAATGGCTCTTGTGTTGTTAAATGTATAATCTAAATCTGAATTATCTTTACCAATTTCAAGATCTACTACTGGATTAATTGTAAACCAATAATTAGAATCAACAACTTTTATCAAATGATCATTAAAGAGTTTTTGTTTAAAAATATTATCTGTGTCAATTAAAAGCTTATTTTTTTCTGCAACAACGTTATTGTAAGTGCTAATTCTGTTATAAAAATAGGGTTTTACTGCGGTATGATTGTTTTCAACAGAGGTGTAATATTCATTTATAACATCGTAGTTTTGATGTGTAAAAGGGATTGTTAAACCACTATTAATTTCAGGATTATGTTTCTTGTTATTCAGTTTAATCTGTTGAGCTAAATATTCTTTTTCTTGGGCTTCCAATAGGGCTTTTTCTTCATTATAGTTGTCATCAATTGGGATTAAAAAAGGTAAAATAAAATCAGATTCAACACCTGTTCCATTTTTAATTGCAGGTTTTGATTTTGGTAAATTTTTAAAGACACGTTTAATTTCGTTCTTTAAATCTTTAGAATTTGTGCTCATAAAATTAATTACATAATCACCATTTTTATCAACCGTAAAATAAGTTACAATACGTTCTTTAAAAGTAGGATCAATATTTTTTGGTGTATTGAAAGCTGATAGAAAATCCGATTTTAATTGTGTATTAAAACACGCTGTTTGTTTTTCTAATGAAGTAGTTTCGCAATTAGGGTATACAGGAGAACTAATGTTTTGCGCATTTAAAAGAGTTATATTGAATAATAAAAGCGCTAAAATGATTTGTTTCATAGTTGAAAATTATTTTTAAGCAAAAGTAGTGAATTTTAAGGACTTGTTTTGTAATTATTTAGTAGATTTACAACCTTGAAATTACAACGTTTTTTTATACTTTTTTAATTATAAATAAGTTGTAGTCATAAGAATTAAACTAATAACTATATGAAATTTTTTTTTAAGGGAAGAAGTGGTATATTAATACTGCTATTATTATGTGTTTCTGAAGTTTTTTCTCAAAATCCACCCATTGCAAATTACGATTTAGATACAGCAGATCAAAGCACTACATTAACAGTCCCTGCTCCAGGTGTATTGGTAAATGATTCAGATCCTGATGGAGACACAATTACGGTAACTCGTTTTTTTGTTGGCGGTTTAACGTTTGTTGCAGGTGCTACAGCAACAATTGCTGAAGGTAGTATTACAATAAATGCAGATGGTAGCTATGTTTTTATTCCAACAGCAGGTTATTCAGGTCATGTGCCAATAATTTCATACGAAATAACTGATGGTACAAATTTAGTAGTAACGGCATTATATTTAACTGTAGAAACAGATGCAGGACTTTTAGATATTCAAAGTATATCTAGTTGTAATCAAGGCTATACAGCTGATGGAAATTACAAAGTACAGTATTGGGTTGTACTTTCAAATACAAGTTTAGCTAGAGATAATCATGCAAATAGTAAAATATCGAACATACAAGTATTTAATAACTTAAATGCTATTTTTGGTAACTCATGCGTTACAGAAGTTGAACGTTTAGGGCTTGGAGTTAATTCATCCACTTTAGATCCGTTGAGGATAGGATATCCCGCGGAATTTAACGGAGGTGATTATGATACTGTTGAATTTAGTGAAACCGATCCAACTCCAGGAGCCGAAAGTATATTTAATACAGGTTCAATGACAAACATGTTACATCCAGGTCAAAGAATAAATATAACATATTGTTTAACTATTGACCCAACATGTGCTGGTTCTCCCGTTGATTTTAATAATGCTATTTCTGTAACTTCCAACAGAGGAAACGATTCTAGAAATAGATTAATAACAGATTTTCACATTACAGAAACCACAGTTGCTGCTAGTTTATACATACCAGATGTTTCGCCAACAGTAAACTTTGATGGTACATTTGATTATACAAATACGGTAATAATAACAAATGATGGTACTGCAAATGCAACCAATGTAAATTATAATATGGGACTGAAGAGTTTTATTGATAATGGCATTGTTTTTTCTATGGTAGATCATGATAATGATATTACAACACCAGATGTACAAACACCTTTTGTACAACAAGTAGATGCAAGTGGTGCAATTTTAGCAACACCAACTGTTAATGTGAATCCCATTTTTGATGGTATGAATAATTCCAAATTGTTATTAGCTAATCAACCATTATCGGCAGGTGAGTCTATTTTTTTGCAGGTTGTACATCATATTAACCCCATAACAGGTTCTAGTCAAAATAATTTTGTTGTACCGCAATTGAGTATGTCGCAAGGTTTAAGCGATGGTTTTGATGAAGAATTTGGCGATAATCCAAAATATCTGTCATTTGTTATTTGGAGTGATGCTTTAGGAAACCATATGGATAAATATTACAATGCTACAAACCAAAGTGATCCTGCAAGTTCTTTGGATCAATGTAATTGTACAGGAAGATCAATGTCATTTGATTTTTTACTATCTCTTTTAGTAAATAAAACAATTGTATCCATAGTTACTGCGCCAAGTGGTGTTGAAGAGCATAAAGCAGTTACATTTAGAATTCGTATAACCAATAGTAATTTTTCATCAGTACGTGCTGTTAATATTAACTTGTTGGATGATTTGTTAGGTATTTGTAATGATAATATTATTCAAGTTTCAACGCCTACAATTTTGGCAAGTTCCAATGCTGAAGAGATACCAACGATAAACGCAGGTTACGATGGTGTTTCAAACACAAATATTTTTGATGGTATTTCTGGTATTATTAACCCTAACGAGTTTGTAGAAGTTGAATTCACAACAATTATAAGTGATGATTGTATTGGCTTTAATACGGCATCTTTTTCTGGAAGTGGTCCTTTAAATGGCAATACCTTAAATATTGGTTCGGTTGCGGTCACTATTTCTTCGGATAACGATAATGATGGCATAACAAATAACAATGATATAGATGACGATAATGACGGTATACCAGATACTGTTGAATATAATGGTTTAGATCCATTAGCTGATGCTGATAATGATGCTATTCCTAATTATAGAGATACCGATTTTGGTGTGGATGCAAATAATGATGGTATTGTAGATGTCTTTGATTTTGATAATGATGGTGTGCCAAATCACTTTGATTTAGATAGTGATAATGATGGCATTGCAGATATCATTGAATCAGGCATCGTAGCAACAACTACAAATGGCACAACAAATAATCCAGTTGGTGCAAATGGCTTGGATGATACAATTGAAAGTAACGATACTTTACTAGCAACAATTGATGTCACTTTAATTGTAAATACAGATAATAATGGAAATCCAAATTACCTTGATATAGATAGTGACAATGATGGTATTGTAGATAATATTGAAGCACAAGCATCAGATGCGTATCTTACACCAAATAATGTAGTTAATGCCAATGGTTTTGATACGGCATATCCATCGGGTTTAAACCCAGTTGATTCTGATATGGATACGGTTTTTGATTATATTGATATTAATTCGGATAACGATATAAAAGATGATATTTTAGAGGCTTGGGATGCTAATAATGATAGTTTACCCGATACAATACCTTCTGGAATTGATTCTGATAATGATGGATTGGACGACAATTTTGATGTTGATGGCAATTCAAATATAAATAATGGAGGCGCCTCAAACGGTGGGCAAGTACCACAATTTTTCCCTAATAATGATGAGCCAACAACACCAGAGTTAGATTGGAGAGAACTCTTGGCAATTATCATAAGAATTGATGATGTTACTGTAACCGAAGGGAATGACTTAGTTTTTAATATGCAGATTGTAACTAAAAATGATACTAATGTAAGTTCATTAAGTTCAACCAACATTGACATTGATGTCTTTACGATGGATGGTACAACAGCCACGGTACAATACGATATTGCAATTTCTCCATTTGATTATACAGGAATTGCTTCAGCGACACCAACAACTTTTACAATTCCTGCTTTTCAATCGAGTATTCAAGTTACAATCCCATCAATAGATGATACTATTTTTGAATTGGATGAATTTTTCACATTCAATGCAACAGTAACATCGGGCAATACATTTGATCCAAATGCTTTTGCAATTGGGCTAATACAAGATAATGATAATCCGCCAGACATTACTATGAATGACACCAGAGAATTTGAAGGCGATGATTTAGTGCATACTATTGTTATATCAAACCCATCTTCAACGCCAGTAATTATTGATATTTCTACAATTGATGATGAAGCAATTAGTCCAGAAGATTACACATCATTTATAAATACAATCACCATTGATGGTACAATTGATGAAACTAATCCTAATATAGATATCACATTTAATATTCCTACAATTGTGGATAATTTAAGTGAGCCAGATGAGGAACGTTTGTTTGTAAATGGCATAGTAACAACTACAAATGTAGCTACAGAAGATCTAAATAAAGAAGGTGTAATTTTGGATATAGATCCTTTACCTACAATTGCAATTGATAGTCCAATTGTAACCGAAGGCGAAACCTTATTATTTACATTCACAACCGATATTCAACATTTTGAAGATATAGAAGTTCAACTAGTGACTACAAACGGAACTGCAACTGCACCTTTGGATTATGATGCCATAACAACTACAATAATAATTTCTGCTTTTTCTAATGAAGCTACAGTTGAAGTGATTTCCAAAGAAGATACTTTAACAGAAGATGCAGAAGATTTTAATTTAATTGGCATTGTTACAACTTTAAATACTCAGAATATAAATCCAACAACTATAGGAACAATCTTGGATAATGATGTCGCTAATTTATTTTCACCAAACGGTGATGGCGTAAGTGATGTTTTTGAAATTAGAGCATTGTACGATTATCCTAATTTTAAACTTCAAATATTTGATCGTTGGGGAAGTTTAATACGAGATTATAGTAATAATGGTAATTCATCACCAACGTGGTGGAATGGAGAAATTGATTTCAATCCAGCTCCAGAAGGTGTTTATTTTTATACTATTGATTTTAATGATGGCATTCATAAACCAAAATCAGGCTTTATACAATTAACAAGATAATATACAGATATGAAATTTATTAAAATTATAAGTCTACTGTTTGTATTCTTAGTTAGTGTAAATAGCACAGCTCAGCAAACACCACATTATACACAATACATGTATAATATGTCAATTATTAATCCAGCTTATGCTGGTGCAAGAGCAGATGTGAGTGCAGGTTTATTGGGAAGAAAACAATGGGTTGGCATAGATGGTGCACCAGAAACGCAAACATTCTCATTAAATGTTAGAGCGTTTGATGGTATTGGTTTAGGCGTTTCAGTAATACGCGATAAAATTGGGTTAATAAGTTCAACCGATTTTAATGCAGATATTTCTTATACCGTTGTTATTTCATCACAAAGTAGATTAGCCTTAGGTGTAAAAGGTGGTTTTACCAATTTTACTAATAATTTAAGTCAAGGAATTACACCAGATAATGATGTGAATCCAGATATTACTGGAATTTATCCAAATGTAGGAATGGGCGCATTTTATTATAACACACATTTTTATGCAGGTGTATCAGTACCGCAATTATTTAAAACACCAAAATACAAATTGGATAACAATCAATATGCAGCAGGTTTAAACGATCATATGAATTATTTTGCGACGGCTGGTTATGTTTTTGATATCAATGAAAAAGTGAAATTTAAGCCTTCTACTTTAATTAAAATTGCAAGTGGTTTGCCATTGTCAGTTGATATTAATGCCAATGTATTGTATGATAATTTATTGGAATTTGGGTTGTCTTACAGATACAATGATTCTGTTAGCGGTATGATTGGCATACAATTGTATGATAAATTTAGACTAGGCTATTCTTACGACCACACTTTAACAGGTTTAGGAAATTTTAACGACGGTTCTCATGAAATAATGTTGCTGTTTGATTTAGATTTAGAAAAACGTGGACGTTGGTTGAATGATAGTTCTTGTTATTTTTAAGAAATAACACCACTACCAACCAATTCTTCACCAACATTCCAAGCGACAAATTGCCCTTCGGTAATGGCAGATTGTTGTTTTTCAAAGAGGACATACATCCCATTTTCTACTTTGTGAAGTGTTGCATTTTCTAATGGTTGTCTATACCTTATGCGAGCAGTAACGTTTAGTGATTCACCAGTTTGTAAGGCTAAATCGGGTCTAATAAAATGAAGTTCGTCATTACTTATAAATAGACATTTTCTATATAAACCAGGATGATTTTTACCTTCGCCAGTATAAATGATATTCTTTTTTACATCCGTTTCAATAACAAACAGTGGCTCTTTTGTGCCACCAACGGCTAAACCTTTTCGTTGTCCTTTGGTAAAATAATGCGCTCCAATATGTTGTCCAACTATTTTTCCATCTTGTGGGGAATAGATTTTTTTAGTAGCTAAAAATTGTAATTCAGTTTCTTTGGATTCAAACTTTGGAATCGATTTTTGATATAGTGGCGAATCATTTGAAATGGTAATTATATCACCATCTTTGGGCTGTAATTGTTGTTGTAGAAAATCGGGCAAACGCACTTTTCCAATAAAACATAAGCCTTGAGAATCTTTTTTGTCTGCCGTAATTAAATCTTGTTCCGTTGCAATTTTACGGACTTCTGGTTTGGTTAATTCACCAATGGGGAATAAGGTTTTTGATAATTGCTCTTGGGATAACTGACATAGAAAATAAGATTGATCTTTGTTTGTATCTTTTCCAGCTAACAATTGATAGGTTTCTTTTCCATTTACATCAATTGTCCCTTTTCTACAATAATGCCCAGTCGCCACATAATCGGCTCCTAATTCTAAAGCAATTTTTAAAAACACATCAAATTTAATTTCACGGTTACATAAAACATCAGGGTTTGGAGTACGTCCAATTTTATATTCGTGGAACATATAATCCACAATACGTTCTTTATAGTCTTCGCTTAAATCGACTACTTGAAAAGGGATATTCAGTTTTTCGGCAACTAACATAGCGTCATTACTATCTTCTAACCATGGACATTCGTTGGAAATTGTAACAGAATCATCGTGCCAATTTTTCATAAATAGCCCTATGACTTCGTAACCTTGTTGTTGTAATAGATAGGCAGCTACACTAGAATCAACACCACCCGATAAACCAATAATAACTCTTTTTGTAGTATTCAAAGTAATAATTTTTTGCAAAAATACAACAAAAAAAAAAGCTACCAAATACCTCTTTCAAAAGAAAGATTAATGATTTGGTAGCCACTAACAACACGTTAAATATTGTTGTATCAGTTTATTGCTTTTCGTTTAAACGAAAAAATATGCTATAAAGTTATAACATATTTTTTAATTATGGAGTTATTATTAAATAAAAAACTATTTATTCTTTTTAAGATACGGCTTTATTTCTTTTGTTTCACTTGCAATGCCATCAATATAGATTTGCCAAGTACCTACTTTTTCGTCATTAATATATTGCCCACTTTTAATAATATCACCACTTTCTCTATCGTGATAAATGGCTTTTCCGTTTAAGGTTCCGTTTGAATAAGTTAATTCTTGATAAACATGACCTAAAACTGCATACCTTTTATAAAGACCATCTAATTTTCCATTTTTATAGTGTGCTTCTATAGATGGTTTTTTGTTTTCATAAAAAGAAGTGTATTTCCCGTTTAATTTACCATTTAAGTAATTTTCAATAATACGTATAGTTATTCCATCTTTATGATAATATTCCCAACGACCAATGCGATTTTTTCCATTCATTGAGCCTAGCGTTTCCAGTACACCTTTTGAGGAGTAAAATTTCACGATGGCTTCAGTATTGGAGTTGTTATATTCTTTTATGATATATGGTTTACTAGATGCCACATTTTTATAAAATTTAAAAATACCAATTTCTTTACCGTGATTAAATTCTCCTTGATACCTTATGTTGCCGCTTTTGTAAGTTTTTTTCCAAATACCATGACGTTTTTCGTTGGTATCAATATTGTTATTTTGAGCAATAACTGTTTGTAAACTAAGGATAAAGGTTAAAATGAGTATTAATTTTGACATCTGTTTTATTTTGAGTTATGTATTAAACTATAAAAATGAATTTATATTATACAAAGTAAAGACAAAAACTATTCCAAAAAAAGAAAAGCGATTATTTACACAAAATTCTAGGAATTTGTATCATATAAATACCATTGGATTTGTTCTTGAAATAAAAAATGCCTTCTTTTTTTACTTTTTCACCACCTAATAGTGAGATGTGTTTGTTTTCTATTTTAAAAACGACCTCTTCTTTTAACTCAATGTTGTTTTTTGAGTACGAATAAATAGATGTTATTATATTATCTTTAACCGTACCAGTAAAATTACCAACACTGCTGTCATTATTATGTGGTAAAAAATTATAAGTTCCAGTAACATTACCTTCATTTATATTTACGGTAACATTTAAAATGTCTTTTTTAGAGACCTTTTCATCATCATTGATGTCGTTTTTCAAAACGGATTCAAAACAATGCTTACCTTTACTCAAATCAATAGTTTGAGTGGTTATTTCTTTTGTTTCAGTACTGATTTTTTGTTCTTTTTTGCAACTGATTTGCAAGAATATAATAAGGATTAAAAATATATTTAGTTTCATTTGTTTTGGTTGTGAATTAAAGCGTAAATATATGTAAATTTGTAAGAAATTAATAACAATGGTAAATTCAAATTTTTGGTATTATGTTATTTTTGTAATTGTAATATTGCATGTAATTGTTGGTTTTGCTTATTTAGCTTATAAATTATCACCAAAAAAAGACAAAAAGAATAAAAATAATCAAGAGAAAGAATAACAATTTATATACTATGAGAAAAATATTAGTCATTGGTGCAGGACGTTCTGCATCATCTTTAATTAAGTATTTATTAGATAAATCGGATGTTGAAAATCTACAAATTATAGTAGCCGATAAAATATTAGCATCAGCACAAAAAATAATTAATAAACATAAAAATGCCAAAGCAATTTTGCTTGATATTTTTGAAGATAAGGGTAGAAGAGAAGCGATAGAAAATGCAGACATAGTTATTTCTATGTTGCCTGCAAGATTTCATATAGAAGTAGCGAAAGACTGCATTACTTACGGTAAAAGTATGGTAACTGCTTCTTATATTTCTAAGGAAATGCAGGCATTGAATGATGACGTTGTTGCCAAAGGTTTGGTGTTTATGAATGAGATTGGTTTAGATCCAGGCATCGATCATATGAGTGCCATGCAAATTATAGATCGTATTAGAGAAAATGATGCAAAACTAATACTATTTGAATCGTTTACTGGTGGTTTAGTCGCGCCAGAAAGTGATGATAATTTATGGAATTATAAATTCACTTGGAATCCAAGAAATGTTGTAATTGCAGGACAAGGAAGTGCTGCTAAATTCATACAAGAAGGTAAATATAAATACGTACCATATCATAAATTATTTAGACGTACAGAGATTTTGGATTTAAAAGAATACGGAAAATTTGAAGGTTTAGCTAATAGAGACTCTTTAAAATACCGTTCGGTTTATGGTTTGGAGGATATTTTAACCTTGTATCGTGGAACCATCCGTAAAGTTGGTTTTTCAAGAGCTTGGAATGTATTTGTACAGCTTGGTATGACCGATGATAGTTATACAATTGACGATTCTGAAAACATGACTTATCGTGATTTTACAAATTCCTTTTTAGCGTATGCGCCATATGATTCGGTTGAATTAAAATTACGTCATTATTTGAAGATCGATCAAGACGATGTAGTTTGGGAGAAATTAATGGAGCTTGATATTTTTTCTGATAAAAAAGTTGACTTAGTAAAAGCAACACCAGCACAAATTTTGCAAAAAATTTTAATGGACAAATGGACATTAAAAAAAGAGGATAAAGATATGATTGTAATGATGCATAAATTTGGCTATATTTATAAAGGAGAAAAACGTCAAATAAATTCTTACATGCAAGTTGTTGGTGATGATCAAACTTATACTGCTATGGCTAAAACCGTTGGTTTACCTGTGGCTATTGCAACTTTAAAAATACTGAATGGTGTCATAAAAACGCCTGGCGTGCAATTACCTATTACCAAAGAAGTGTACGAGCCCATTTTAAAAGAATTAGAAGACTATGGCATTACTTTTAAAGAAGAGAAAGTTGATTATTTAGGCTATAATCCAGATAATGTGATTGGGTGATGAATTAAAAAAAAGAATGCTAATTCAAATCTTCAATAGCATCAATAACAAAAGGTGGATGAGATAAAGCATTCATTGTTTCAGGTATTTTATCATAAAACAATTGTGACACACGATGTGTTGCAAAAAGGAATTTTTGAGGTCTTTCAACCTCCCAAATCTGTAATTTTTGTTTGTTTAAAAAGGAACCTTCTTTAAATGAGCCTTTACTAAAAGCCTCATCTATAGATAAAGATAAACAAAACGATGTCATATCTAAACCTTTTTTTGCAATGCTTTCTAATATAGTATGTGTTAAAACATTTTCATCTTTAGCAAAAATATGATGTAATGGCCCAAAATCTATTTTTTTGAAACGTACTGGAAAAACTTTAGGTAATTTTTTATCTATTAAATAAGCAATCGTATCCATATTAATGCTTCTATCTGCTGCAATTTCTAATACATCGTAAATTTTATTTTTATAATCATCTATATTTTTTCCATCATAGTCAAAATATAAAAAACAGATAAAAGGACGATTGTAAGTGATATCATAAAAACTCCAACTGACTAAAAATTGTGCATTATGTTGGTTGGATTTAATAATTTTTCCTTGTACAAAACGTTTGAAGATAAACCGTTTGTCAATAGTTGTATAATAAATAATAGAAGCAGCTTGGTGTAATTTTACATTATTGATTAATTCCTTGTCTTTAAAAAGTGTGGTTATAAAATCATTTTTAAGCGTGTCTACTTTCGGTAATTTTTGAAGGTATTCATTCTTTAAAGATAAATCATTTACCAAGTAGCGTAATTCCATATAATTTGGAAAACCAGAATCTGTTAAATCAATTTTCATTTTATCTTCCTCACTATAAAGATATTTAACACGTAAAGCTTCTATTGAATAAATAAGTAACTCGGTATATTGTTTTATAAAAACAGTCTCTTGGTCATTACAAACATTGTTTTTTTGAACACTTGTAATGAGTTGCTTAAAAGCGTGATCAACAATTTTAAAATAAAAAGCATATTGCTCTTTGGAGTCTAAAACTGCGCTGTCTAATGGGGTTACAATATAATCGTTAAGGCTCATAGTTATTTTAAATGCAAATTTAAGATGGGTTTCTAATTGAACCCCAAAATAACAAAAAAATCTTGTAAAACAATTAACTTTTGTGCTATAAAATAGAATAAGTTGGTCTTATCAATTCAAGCGACCTTGCGAATGATAATTGAAAAAGAATGTGTTTTATAATAAATGGTTTTATTTAAGTTCAATCAATCTTGTTTTTTGAATATTACTACAAAGCGATCTTATATCTTTTAAAAAAAGAATGCCCTATCTTATTTGTTAGTTGAATTATCTTATTTTATATTTGTTCACTACTTAAATAATTGAATTGAGCACATTAAAACGTTTTTTTAAAGATACTGCCATTTATGGTATTGCAGCAGTTTTGCCACGTGCTTTAAATATTCTGTTGGTGAATTTAAAAACAACGGTTTTTGAACCGGATGAATATTCAGTTGATACTAAATATTATGTTTATGCAGCTTATTTCAATGCATTGTTAACCTATGGAATGGAAACTGCATTTTTCAGATTTTTCACTAAAGAGAAAGAAAAAGGCAAAGTTTTGTCAACCTCTTTTATAACAATTACCATTACAACATTTATATTTTTGGGAATTGCTTTGTTTTTTGCGAATCAAATAAGTGCTTTTATTGGGTTTTCAAACCCGATGTTTTTTAAATTATTATTACTAACACTTTTTTTTGATACTTTAGTGGTGATTCCGTATGCGTACTTAAGAGTGAGTAGCAGACCAATGAAATTCACTTTTTTTAAAGTAAGCAATATTATAGTTTATGTGTTTTTAGCGTATTTCTTTTTGTTGTTTGCACCTAAGTTCAATATTGAAATCCCAGCTATTTTTACCGAGTATTTTGGTAAAGCGCCTCAAGTTATTTATATATTTTTTGCAGGTGCTGTTGCAAGTTTGGTTACATTTTTAATGATGTTGCCTATTTTATTTAAATTTTCTTGGACGTTTGATAAAGCAATTCTAAAAAAATTATTAATCTACGGTTTGCCAATTATGGTTGGAAGTTTGGCGTTTGTAACCAATGAAAACTTTGATAAAATAATTTTAGAAAACATCAAAGGCAAAGAAGCCATGGGAATTTATGCTGCGTGTTATAAATTAGGCGTTTTCATGACCTTGTTTATCATGGCCTTTAGAATGGGAGCAGAGCCATTTTTCTTTAATCAGGCAGATAAAGCTAATGCAAAAGAATCATACGCTACAATCCTTACGTGGTTTACCATTATAGGAAGTGTGTTTATGTTTGTAATTGTGGGCTATATTAATTTATTTGCCAAGCTGATTGGAAAAGAATCCTATTTAGAAGCTTTAGCAATTGTTCCTATTATTTTATTAGCAAACCTGTTTTTAGGAATTTATAACAATTTATCTATTTGGTATAAACTAACCGATAAAACCAAATACGGTATGTACATTTCCATTTTTGGTGCTGTTTTAACGATTGTTTTAAATATCTTATTAATTCCAACGTTTGGCTATATTGCTGCTGCTTGGGTTACGTTATTGGTTTATGCAAGTATGACTTTAATTTCTTATTATTTAGGAAAAAAACATTATCCAGTCCCTTACAATCTTTCTAAAGTTGGCTTATACTTACTATTATCTGTCATATTTTCGTTTATATCATTTCGTTATTTTCGAGGAAATTATTTTGTGTCAAGTATAATACTAGTGGTGTTTTTAGGAATTGTTTCTATTTTAGAAAAGAAAAATTTAAAAAATATTATTTAACATGAATTGGAGAAAGTATTTCGATAAGCTCAATGTATATAAAGAGCTAAGAGGTAAGACCGTTTCACTGATAGAAATAAGTCAAGAGCAATTCGGCTAGCTCAATATGAAAAGAATAGAAAAATCTGCGAACATCAGCGTTAATCTGCGGGAAAACATAAGAATAAATACCCTAAGAGAAATTTAACAACAAAATCATGAAAATAAAAATAATAAACAAATCAAAACATCCATTACCACATTACGAGACAACTTCATCTGCAGGAATGGATTTAAAAGCAAATATCAATAAAAGTATCACGTTAAAACCAATGGAACGCATCATTGTTAAAACAGGATTATATATAGCTTTGCCAAACGGCTATGAAGCTCAAGTGCGTCCACGTAGTGGCTTGGCAATTAAAAATGGAATCTCTGTTTTAAATGCGCCTGGAACTATTGATGCCGATTATAGAGGTGAGATAGGCGTGATATTAATTAACTTATCTAATGAAAACTTCATCATAAAAGATGGCGATCGCATTGCGCAAATGGTCATTGCAAAATACAAACAGGCGAATTGGATTTCAGTAGAAACTCTAGATGAAACTGAACGTGGCGAAGGCGGTTTTGGAAGTACAGGAGTTTAGTTTTTTTTTGCGAGAAAAGAGAAGAGAGAAAAGAACCTAGACCGTTTCACTGATAGATATAAGACAAGAGTCTTTCGGCAAGTTCAATATGAAAGAATAGAAAAATCTGCGAATATCAGCGAAATCTGCGGGAATTAATAGAGAGAAGAGAGAAATGTGCGTAGATATCAGCAATCAGTAGGAGAAAACAAACTAAAAAACATGAAAATAAAGTCAAAAATTTCAATCTTAGTCATCATACTATTTTCTACTTCGTGTTCCCGAAAATTACATCCAAATTATAAAAGTGTTGCAGATGTAGAAGCAGTAATTATTAATAGCAAGACAGACAACAGGAAATTCATTCCCTCAGAGAATGCTAATGATTTATTTGTACGTGTCCATTTTGTATCATTGCTAGATGAAAATGGCGAAGGAAATTTTAAAGAAGATGATATTGAGGACAATGAAAGTATAGCACGAGTATTCAAAAGAGCGAATGCTTTGATGGTGAATTTAAAAGATCCAAAAGATAGTATTTGCTATACTGGTTCAGATTTTTTGACAAGTTCAAAAATACAATTTCAATTTAAAAAGTTATTTATTAGAGACACCTTTTCTAGAAATTATTTAAATTCAGGTTACACTGAAAAAAACAGACGTTTAGGCTTTTTGACGCCTTCCAAAAATTGGTATTTAAAAACCTTAGACGATAAAATAAATGATACAATTTCTCAAAAAGGAATT
>JAZGEV010000043.1:0-23696 GCA_036478895.1 Flavobacteriaceae bacterium
CTAGATAAAAAAAATAAAGACAACGGCAGTCAAATTGTATTATTGGCTAAGAATAAAAGTGGCTATCATAACTTAGCAAAACTATCGTCATTATCGCATACTGCAGGTTTTTATTATGTGCCCAGAATTGATCGCCAATTAATAAAACAATTCAAAGATGATATCATAGTATTGTCTGGTAATTTATATGGCGAAATTTCTAATAAGATATTAAACATCGGTGAAAAACAAGCAGAAGAGGCTTTAATCTGGTGGAAAACACAATTTGGTGATGATTTTTATTTGGAATTGATGCGTCACGGACAAGAAAACGAAGATCATGTCAATGAAATTTTAGTAGCATTTTCCAAAAAACATAACGTGAAACTTATAGCCACAAACAATACGTTTTATGTAAATAAAGAAGACGCTACATCTCATGATGTCTTACTTTGTATTAAAGATGCGGAGAAAATTGACACGCCAAAAGGCAGAGGTAGAGGTTATCGCTACGGCTTGGATAATGAAGAGTATTATTTTAAAACGCAAGACGAAATGAGTGAATTATTTCACGATATTCCTCAAGCGATTAGTAATGTTCAAGAAGTTGTAGATAAAATAGAGATTTACACATTGTCACGTGATGTGTTATTGCCTAAATTTGATATTCCAACAAAATTTCAAATTAAAGAAGATGAAGATGGTGGCGTTAGAGGAGAAAACGCCTACTTAAAACATTTAACGTTTGAAGGTGCAAAAATACGCTATGGAGATGAATTAGATGCCGAAACCAAAGAAAGACTCGATTTTGAATTGATGATTATTGAAAAAACTGGTTATCCAGGTTATTTTTTAATTGTTTGGGATTTAATAAAAGAAGCACGAGCAATGGATGTATCTGTTGGTCCAGGTCGTGGTTCTGCAGCTGGTTCTGTAGTGGCATATTGTTTGAAAATCACCAATATAGATCCTTTAAAATACGATTTACTTTTTGAGCGTTTCTTAAATCCAGAACGCGTGTCCTTGCCCGATATTGATATTGATTTTGACGATGAAGGACGACAGAAAGTAATACAATTTGTAATTGATAAATACGGTAAAAATCAAGTAGCACAAATTATAACTTATGGTACAATGGCAGCAAAATCGTCCATAAGAGATACAGCTCGTGTGTTGGATTTACCTTTGTATGAAACAGATCCAATTGCCAAATTAATTCCAGGTGTAAAGCTAAAAAATATTTTTAGTGACGATCCTAAAAGTGTGGGGAAAATAAAAGCATTACGCCCCGAAGAAAAAGCTAATGTTGAGAAATTAAGAGGTTTAGTTGATGGTGATGATTTAAAAAGTAGAACAATCTTACAAGCCATTTCGTTAGAAGGATCTGTAAGAAATACAGGAACACATGCATGTGGTGTTATTATTACGCCCGAAGATATTACCAATCTAATTCCCGTTGCAACAGCAAAAGGTTCAGATATGTTTGTCACCCAATTCGATAATAATGTGGTGGAAAGTGCAGGTCTATTAAAAATGGATTTTTTAGGCTTAAAAACATTGACATTAATTAAAGACGCCGTTAAAATTATAAAAGCCATTCATAATGTAGACTTGGTGCCAGATGATTTTCCATTAGATGATGAAAAAACATACGAGTTATTTCAAAAAGGTTCTACAGTTGGTATTTTTCAATATGAATCACCTGGAATGCAAAAGCATTTAAGAGGTTTAAAACCAACCGAATTTGAAGATTTAATTGCCATGAATGCTTTGTATAGACCTGGACCAATGGAGTATATTCCCAGTTTTATAAATAGAAAACATGGCAAAGAAGATATAGAGTACGATTTGCCCGAAATGGAAGGTTACTTAAAAGAAACTTACGGTATTACAGTATATCAAGAGCAAGTGATGTTGTTATCTCAAAAGTTAGCTGGATTTACTAAAGGTCAGGCAGATAGTTTACGTAAAGCAATGGGTAAAAAAATAGTTACTTTACTTGCCAAAATGAAACCTTTGTTTATTGATGGCGGTACAAAAAACGGGCATCCAGAAGATGTTTTAAATAAAATTTGGAAAGATTGGGAAGCTTTTGCTGCCTATGCCTTTAATAAATCGCATTCAACTTGTTATGCATATATTGCCTATCAAACAGCGTATTTAAAAGCACATTATCCAGCAGAATATATGGCGTCCGTATTGTCAAATAATATGCGTGATATTAAATCAATTGCCTTTTTTATGGAAGAATGTAAGCGAATGGGAATTGAAGTTTTAGGGCCAGATGTTAATGAATCGTATTACAAATTTTCTGTAAATAAAACAGGCGCTATTCGCTTTGGAATGGGCGCTATTAAAGGAATGGGATCAAAAGCAGTTGATGCAATAATTGATGAAAGAAAAGAAAATGGACATTATAAGTCTATTTTTGATATGGCAAAACGAGTTGATTTACGTGCTGCTAGTAAAAAGGCATTTGATGGATTGGCAATTTCTGGAGGTTTTGATTCTTTAGGAGAAATCAATCGATCGCAATTTTATGCGGAAGATGAAAAAGGGCAAACCATTCTAGATAAAGCTGTTAAGTTTGGAAATAAATATCAGGAAAATAAAAATTCTTCTCAAATATCCATGTTTGGAGAGGCATCTGAAGTTCAGTTTGATGAACCGATGATTCCTTTTGCAGAACCATGGAATATTATGGAGAAATTATCCAAAGAGAAAGAAGCTATTGGAATGTATATTTCTGGGCATCCGTTAGATGATTATAAAACAGAAATTAAATATTTTTGCAATGCAAAACTATCCGATTTGGCAGAGCTGGATGATTTAATAGGCAAAGAATTGTCTTTTGCTGGAATTTGTTACAACGTACAGCACAGAACGGCTAAAAGTGGTAAGCTTTGGGGAAGTTTTATGTTAGAAGATTTTAATGACTCGTACGAGTTTAGAATGTTTGGTAAGGAATATGCTACTTTTCAAAGAGACATATTAAATATGGCGTTTTTGCACATTAAAATAACCATTCAAAGAGGATGGAATGATGGTCCAGCCAGAATTAGTTTTACGTCTATAGAACTTTTAGAAAATCTATTAACAAAAAAGGCAAAAAAGCTGACTTTAAATATTGATATTAATGCTGTAACCGAAAAGTTAATTAATGATATTGACCATGTTGTAACACATTTTAAAGGCAATAATGCGCTTACATTTATGGTTTATGATCGTGATAAAAAATTAAAATTGGATCTATTTAGCCGATCAAGAAAAATACAAATCACCAAAGAATTGTTGGAGTATTTAGACCAAGGTGAATATCAATATAAACTAAACTAATTTATAATTACAATCTAAAAGACAGACTTAAAATTAATTGTTCAGGTCTTGTGTTTAGTTGATTTAAAATACCAGTAGCATCGTCTTTAATCGTTAAAATATTATCGGCTATTCCTTTTTCAAAACGAATAGAAAAACGAAATTGTTTATGAAACTGAACGCCAATTCCTCCTTGAAAATTTACCGATAAATCATTTTCAATATCAATTTGTTCAGCATCAAAACCTTCAAATTCATTTAAAAGTAAATATTGAAATGAGCCACCAATAAAAACACTTATAGGTTTTACAATATCAAAACCAATAATTAACGGCATTTCTAATTTGGATTGATTAAAACTAGCTGAATTATAATTACTTTTAGTTCTTGTATATAATAATTCAGGTCTTAAATACATATGATTTGAGTAGTGCTGTAAATAAGCGCCTCCATGAAAACCAGATTTTTTATCACTGGCAAATTGGTTAGTAATGTTTGTAAAACCACCATTAGTTACATATTCACCATTGGAGTTGTAATTGTAGCCAAGAGTTATTCCAAATGAAAATTTCTCACTCTCTTGAGCGTAAATCGTTGAAAATAAAAACAAAAGAATTACTAATATTATATTTTTCATGATGTGATTTATTAAAAGAAAAAAATTAGTTTAATACTTATAAAACATAATTTTAATACTTATATTGTTAAATAAACTTAAAAATTAAGCAACAGAAGTAGGTTTGTTGTCTAAGTTAGTTTCGCAACTGCCCTCATTTCCACAACCGCAATTGATGCCTTTTTCTAACATTTTAACATTTTTTCCAGCACAAGTACCATCAAATTGCCCGTCTTTTTTTGCCCATATTTTTATAGCAATTCCTGCAAAACCTAAACCTAGTAATATACTTGCAATTAAAATTGTTTTAAACATAATAGTGTGTCTTTTTTAGACTGCAAAAATACAGATTAATTATAATTATTGATGCAATTGTTAATAAAACTATGGTATTTTTAAAGGAAAACTATTATTAATAGGTTACTTTTAAAAAATATTAACTTAAAATTTTGAAAATGAAAAAATTATTCGCCGAATTTTTCGGTACATTTTGGCTTGTTTTTGGTGGTTGTGGAGCAGCAATATTTGCTGCTGGATATCCAACAGTAGGTATTGGTTTTGTTGGTGTTTCGCTCGCATTTGGTTTAACAGTTCTAACAATGGCGTATGCAGTTGGGCATATTTCTGGAGGTCATTTTAATCCAGCTGTTTCTATAGGTTTATGGGCAGGAGGAAAATTTGAAGGAAAAGAACTTTTTGGTTACATTTTAGCACAATTAGCAGGAGCTATTGCAGCTGCGGCAATGTTATGGCTAATTGTTTCTGGTAAAGAAGGCTTCACCGATGTTGGAGATTTTGCTGCAAATGGCTATGGTCATTTATCACCAGATAAATTTAATATGCAATCGGCATTTATTGCAGAGTTCTTATTAACATTATTTTTCTTATTAATTATTTTGGGAAGTACCAGTGATAGAGCGCCAAAAGGCTTTGCACCAATAGCTATTGGTTTGGGATTAACTTTAATACATTTAATTAGTATTCCTATTACAAATACATCTGTAAATCCAGCGCGTTCTATGAGTCAGGCGATTTTTGCTGGAGGAGAATATTTGACGCAATCTTGGTTATTCTGGGTAGCGCCAATATTAGGCGCAATTGCAGGAGGTTTTATTCATAAAACGTTTTTAGAGAAAGCATAAATTATTTAATGAAAGATTAATTTAATTGCATTCAGAAAATTTAATTTTTTGAATGCAATTTTTTTGAAAAATATCTAATTTTAAGACTCGTAAATTAAATGAGAATTGTATTTTTGTAAATTAGACTTAAATCCAGAATGTCCAACTATTTAGAAAATTTAAACGAAGCTCAAAAACAAGCAGTTATCCAATTGGATGGACCGTTGTTAATTATTGCTGGTGCAGGTTCTGGAAAAACCCGTGTGCTTACGTATCGTATTGCATATATGATGCAAAAAGGGATTGATCCTTTTAATATTTTAGCCTTAACATTTACAAATAAATCAGCACGAGAAATGAAATCTCGTATTGCTAAAATAGTTGGTGATGGTGAGTCTCGAAATTTATGGATGGGAACATTCCATTCCGTTTTTGCACGTATTTTAAGATCGGAAAGTGACCGTCTTGGGTTTCCATCTAATTTCACTATTTATGATACACAAGATTCTGTACGCTTGTTATCAGCGATTATAAAAGAAATGAAATTAGAGAAAGACCGTTATAAGCCTAAGCAGGTGTTAAGCCGTATTTCGCAATATAAAAATAGTTTAATTACCGTAAGAGCGTATAGAAATAATCCCGATTTAATTGAAGCTGATAGAGAATCAGGTAGACCAAAAATGGGCAATATTTACGATGAATATGTAAAGCGTTGTTTTAAAGCTGGCGCCATGGATTTTGATGATTTATTATTAAGAACCAATGAACTATTATCTCGTTTTCCCGATGTGTTAGCAAAATACCAAGATCGTTTTAGATACATAATGGTTGATGAGTATCAAGATACCAATCACTCACAATATTTAATTGTACGCGCTTTGGCAGATCGTTTTCAAAACATAGCCGTTGTTGGTGATGATTCACAGAGTATTTATTCGTTTAGAGGTGCAAATATTCAGAATATCTTAAACTTCCAAAAGGATTATCCAGATGTTAAAATCTATAAATTAGAGCAAAATTACCGTTCATCGCAAAATTTAGTAAATGCCGCAAATAGCGTCATTGTTAAAAATAAAAAACGATTAGATAAAGAGCTTTGGACAGATAATGAACCTGGTGAAAGAATCAATGTTATGCGTACAATGTCTGACAGTGAAGAAGGACGTTTTGTAGCGAATAGTATTTGGGAGAATGCCATTAAAAAACAATTAAAATACGATCAATTTGCTATTTTATATCGTACAAATGCACAATCCAGAGCTATGGAAGATGCTTTACGTAAAAAAGATATAAAATACCGTATATTTGGTGGCTTATCATTTTATCAAAGAAAAGAAATAAAAGATACTCTTTCTTATTTACGTTTACTGATAAATTCGAATGATGAAGAGGCTTTGAAACGTGTTATAAATTATCCTGCACGTGGTATTGGGCAAACTACACTGGAGAAAATTACAGTAGCAGCAAATCACTACAACAAACCTATATTTTCGATATTAGAAAATTTACATAAAATAGATTTGAAAATAAATGCTGGTACAACTACAAAATTGAAGAATTTTGTAATTATGATAAAAAGTTTTCAAGTAGAAGCGCAAAATAAAAATGCTTTTGAAATAACTGATTTTGTAATAAAACAAGCAAAGATAATAGGCGATCTTAATAAAGATGAATCGCCCGAAGCAGTAAGTAGAGTCGAGAATATTCAAGAACTATTAAACGGAATTAAAGATTTTGTTGAAGAGCAAAAAGATAAGATAGATGCCAACGTTTCATTAGCTTATTTTTTGGAAGATGTCGCTTTAGCAACCGATTTTGATAAAGAAAAAACAGATGACGAACCTAGAGTTTCTTTGATGACCGTTCATTTGTCCAAAGGACTTGAATTCCCCTATGTTTACATTGTAGGTTTGGAAGAAAATTTATTTCCATCTGGAATGAGTTCAAATTCGCGAAGTGAATTAGAAGAAGAAAGACGTTTGTTTTACGTTGCTTTAACAAGAGCCGAAAAACAAGCTTATTTAAGCTATGCGCAAACACGTTATCGATGGGGATCTTTAATCGATTGCGAACCAAGTAGATTTATAGAAGATATAGAAGATAAATATTTAAACTATCTTGCACCCAAAATAAAACCTTCAATGAATCGATTTGTTGATAATGATATTTTTGGAGATGTGCCAAAACAAGTAATACGTTATAAAAAACCAATTAGAAAAACTACAAATAAAGTCATAATGAAAAAATCACAATCCGTAAAATCGATAGAGATAAGTACACCAAAGAGATTTACGAAACTTGTAACAGCAAAAGAAAATGCAAAAGATGAAATTGATGCTAAAATTGATGCTGGTGTATATGTTTTACACCAAAAATTTGGAAGAGGTTTAGTCATTGCAATCGAAGGAAAAGACGCCGATAGAAAAGCTGAAATTGAATTTGAAAAAGAAGAAATAGGCACAAAAAAACTATTATTACAATTTGCAAAATTAAGAGTTTTAAAAAGAAAACCTCAGAAATAAGAATATGGATTACCAATTAGAATATAACTCAGAAAGAGAAACTCTAGCCATACCAGAATATGGAAGACACATTCAAAAATTAGTTAATCATTGTATCGCTTTACCAACTAAAGAGGAGCGAAACAAGATGGCACTTTCTATTATTGAAGTAATGGGGAATTTACAGCCACACTTGAGAGATGTGCCAGATTTCAAACATAAATTATGGGATCAGCTTTTTATAATTGCAGATTTTAAACTTGATGTTGAGGCACCTTACGAGGTTTTATCCAAAGAAGAGTTGAAAGCAAAACCAGATGCTTTGCCTTATCCAAAAAACGCAACAAAATATCGTTTTTATGGTAATAATATTCAAATTATGATTGATGAAGCAATTTCTTGGGAAGAAGGAGAATTGAAAGAAAATTTAAAATTCACCATTGCTAATCATATGAAAAAGTGTTTTTTAAATTGGAATAAAGACACGGTAGAAGATGCAGTTATTTTTAAGCATTTAACCGATTTATCGGATGGTAAAATAAACTTATCAACTAAGGATTGTACACTTTCAGAATCTAAAAAATTACTACGTAAGATGCCTAGTAAAAATAAGAAAAACCAAAAAAATAAAAAGCATTCTGGCAAGAAAAGATGGTAAACATCATTGGTTTTTTATTAATTAATAAAGATTAACATTACATAATTACATGGCAATATTTAAAATTGAAGGTGGACATCAGTTAAAAGGAGACGTGATTCCTCAAGGTGCAAAAAATGAAGTTTTACAAATACTTTGTGCAACTTTATTAACTCCAGAAGAAGTTATCGTTAATAATGTTCCAAACCTTATTGATGTTAATAAACTAATCTTTATTTTAAAAGAGTTAGGTGTAAAGGTAAAACAACTATCATCTCATGCTTATAGTTTTAAAGCAGATAATATTGATTTAGATTATTTAGAATCTACAAAATTTAAAAAAGATGGTAGCTCTTTAAGAGGTTCTGTTATGCTAGTTGGTCCATTATTGGGACGCTTTGGTAAAGGCTATATTCCAAGACCTGGTGGCGATAAAATTGGACGAAGACGATTAGATACCCATTTTGAAGGCTTTATAAAATTAGGTGCAAAATTCAGATACAATAAAGAAGAGCATTTTTATGGCGTAGAGGCCAGTAAGTTAGTTGGTGTTTCAATGTTGCTAGATGAAGCTTCTGTAACAGGTACGGCTAATATCATTATGGCAGCTGTTTTGGCTCAAGGAACGACTACAATATATAATGCCGCTTGCGAACCTTATATTCAACAATTATCAAAAATGCTGAATAGTATGGGTGCCAATATAAAAGGCGTTGGCTCTAACTTATTAGTTATTGAAGGTGTTACAGAATTAGGTGGATGCGAGCATCGCGTTTTGCCAGATATGATTGAAATTGGCTCTTGGATTGGTGTAGCTGCAATGACTAAATCTGAAATTACTATTAAAGATGTAAGTTGGGAAAACTTAGGTCAGATTCCATCAGTATTTAGAAAATTAGGAATTATTTTAGAAAAAAAAGGAGACGATATATATATTCCGGCACAGGATAATTATGAGATTCAAAATTTTATTGACGGATCTATCTTAACTATTGCAGATGCGCCTTGGCCAGGTTTTACACCAGATTTATTAAGTATAATATTAACAACTGCAACACAAGCTAAAGGAACTGTTTTAGTACATCAAAAAATGTTTGAAAGCCGTTTGTTTTTTGTTGATAAATTGATTGATATGGGTGCAAAAATAATTCTTTGTGATCCTCATAGAGCAAATATTATTGGTCATAATCATAAGTCAAATTTAAAAGCAACTACAATGACTTCTCCAGATATTAGAGCAGGAGTTTCTTTGTTAATTGCTGCATTATCTGCTGATGGTACAAGTATTATTCACAATATTGATCAAATCGATAGAGGTTACGATAATATAGATTTAAAATTACAAGCTTTGGGAGCAGTAATTGAACGAATTGAATAAGTAATTGATTTTTTAATACTTTATTAAAACATTAACTAAACCTTATTCTGTAAAATCTTTATATTTGTACTATGTTTAAAAAGTTTATCTTGGTGTTTTTTATTTTTTTTATGTGTGATTTATTTGCACAAAAAACACCAATTTCAATAGCGCCAGATGCTAAGCCAAATTCGGGCTCAAATAGTGGTAGAATTACCAATAGATTGGGCGATACAAAATTAGATAGTCTTTCTAGTAGAGATGAAATTAAAGTAGAATTGAGTGAAGAAACAAAAGCTAAAGATTATAAAATAATTTCATATAATAGAGATACAACCATTGTTGATAGCACATTAACCTTGTTAAAAGACTATAGATTTAATTATTTGCGTAAAGATAATATTGAGTTACTAGCGTTTCACAACCAAGGTCAAACATTTAATAATTTGGCTTATAAATACGATGAGGTTTCGTTATTCCCAGAAATTGGAGCTAAAGCAAAACAATTTAATTTCCATAGGATAAAAGACATTAACTATTATCATGTGCCAACACCAATAACGGAATTGATGTATAGAGCTGGTCTAGAGCAAGGTCAGGTTTTAGATGCGTTAATTGCACTAAATATTACCAAACGACATAATTTATCTTTTCAGTATAAAGGTTTAAGATCTTTAGGGAAATATCGTCATTCTTTAGCAAGTCACGGTAATTTACGCTTAACATATAGCTATAAAAGTAAGAATAAAAAATATCAATTAAGAACTCATGTGGCTGCTCAAGAAATTAACAATAATGAGAATGGCGGTTTATACGAGTCTTCAGTTTTGTTGTTTGAAGCAAATGATCCAGAGTTTAGAGATCGTGCACGCTTAGAGACAAATTTTGTAAATGCTTCAAATGTATTAAGAACAAATAGATATTATTTTGAACACGATTATCACTTATTAACTCAAAAAGATACCTTAACTAATAGAGAACTTGGTATTAAACTTACTCATGTTTTTAATTATGAAAAAAAGCATTACCAATTTGATCAAAAAGTAAAATTTGCAAATTTTGGAGAGGCGTATAAAAATATAATTCATAATAAGAGTGACTTTGAAAAACTTTATAATCAGTTAGCTGTATCATTAAAAACCAATGCTATACTTGGTGATTTGAAATTGTTTGGAGAACATATTAAATACGATTACCGTTATAATAATATGGTGATTTTGGCTAATAATCATATTATTCCGCAAAGTTTGCATGATAATAATGTTGCCATTGGTGCAGCTTGGAAAACTAAAATCAAATCTATTGATCTACAAGCCAAGGCTGCAGTGAACATTGTTGGAGATTTAAAAGGAAATTATATAAAAGCTTTTGCAAGTTATACTAAAGACAGTTTATTTGTCGCAAAAGCAACAATTATTCAGAATAGTAAAGCGCCAAATTTTAATTATATATTAAATCAAAGCGATTATAAAGAATACAATTGGTATAATGATACTTTTAAAAATGAACACACCCGTAGTTTATTAATTGATTTTAAATCGGATAAATGGATCAATACCTCTTTGCAAGCAACCCAGCTAGATAATTATACTTTTATAAGTGATACTCTTGCAGGTTTGCAACCAAAACCAAAGCAATTTGCTGGTACAGTTAATTATATAAAAGTAAAAGCGTCCAAAGCGCTTAAGTATAAAAAATTAACATTAGATAATACCTTAATGTACCAAACAGTTTCTAATGGATCATCTGTTTTTCGTGTGCCTACTTTTGTGACTCGAAATTCAATTTATTATACCAATAGTGTTTTTAAAAAGAAACCTTTATTTTTACAAACAGGAATAACGTTTAAATATTTTTCCAAATATTTTGCAAATGCTTACAATCCAGTATTGTCTGAATTCCATATTCAAAATGCAGTTGAAATTGGTAATTATCCAGTTTTTGATGTATTTGCAAATGCAAGAGTACGAAATATGCGTATTTTTTTAAAAGCAGAACATGTAAACTCGTTTTTATCTCCAAAGAAATATTACGTTTCTCCCAATTATCCGTATCGTGATTTTGTAATTCGTTTTGGTATTGTTTGGAATTTCTTTATTTAAAAATAAATTTTATTTTTAAGTATTACCACTTAGCAACAGATTCGTTAAAAATATCCTGAGTAATACGTTCAAAAATTTCTTGATAAGCATCGTCTAAAGTACCTCCAATTAATTGTTGACTTGCACCATAATCAAAAAAATGTGTAAAAGATTTGTCAAAATTATCGACTTCTTTTAATTCATTATAGAATTGTACTTTTATAGTGACTGTCAATCTACTTTGGGCAGCAGTTTGATCAGCAGTTGCAGCAATAGGAGTGATGCGGTATTGCGTAATTTCGCCTTCAAAAGTTAAATGTGCATCATTTTTTGTAAGACTTAAATTGGTTTGTTGTAAAAACTTGTCCTGCAAAGCCACTTGAAATTTTGAGCTCAGTGTTGGCTCTACAAAATTTGCATTATTTGGAAAAAATGGAATGCTAATTGTTTTAGCATCACCAACACTTCCGCCAGTAAAAGAATATACGCCACAATTTTGTAAGGTAAAACTAATAATAATTAATACAGTAAGTGATAGTTTTTTCATAAGGTGTTATCTAAGCAATAAAAGTACTAATTATAAACTTTATATTTTGTTAAAATTGTCAATGCTTTAATTTTTCAATCGAAAAATTATAAATCGTACTGTTTAATTTTACGATAAAGCGTACGTTCTGATATTCCAAGTTCTTTGGCGGCTAATTTACGCTTGCCTTTATTTTTCTCTAACGAAGATTTTATCATTTCTTCCTCTTTTTCTTGAAGAGAGATTGTGGGTTGTATAATTTCGGTATCATCATAACTCATCGTATCGTTTTGATAGATTGATGTTGAGGGTCTTGGTATAATTGAAACGCTTTGATCTGTTTGAATATCACTTTCATTGGTGTCATAAATTTTGCGTACTAAATGTTTATTATCGTCATTTAATTCACCATTATTTTGCATTAAATCTAAGGTTAATTTCTTAAGATCATTAATGTCACTACGCATATCGAGCATAATTTTATAAAAAATTTCTCTTTCGTTAGCAAAATTGAGTTGTGGATCTTGCGCATTATTTAGGGTAGGTAAAAAAGACGATTGGTTTGGTAAATAGTCTTTTATTACTGATGCAGAAATTTGTCTATTTTCCTCTATTACAGACAATTGCTCGGTAATATTTCTTAGTTGCCTGATGTTTCCTTTAAATGAATACGATTCAAGTAATTGAATTGCATCTGCCTCTAGTCGAATTGTTGGCATACTGTATTTTTGTGCAAAATCTGAAGCGAATTTTCGAAACAATAAATGGATATCTCCTCTACGATTTTTTAATGATGTTAATTGTATTTCAATAGTGCTTAATCTGTAATATAAATCTTCTCTAAATTTACCTTTTTGTATGGCGCTATCCATATTAAGATTTGTTGCAGCAACAATTCGCACATCGGTTTTTTGTACTTTTGACGAACCAACTTTTATAAATTCACCATTTTCTAAAACACGTAGTAAGCGAACTTGAGTTGTAAGTGGTAATTCACCAACTTCATCTAAAAAAATTGTACCGCCATCGGCAACTTCAAAATAACCACTTCGGTTTTGTGTTGCACCAGTAAAAGCGCCTTTTTCGTGTCCAAAAAGTTCGCTATCAATTGTACCTTCTGGTATTGCGCCACAATTTACAGCAATGTATTTTTTATGTTTACGATGCGATAATGCATGTATTATTTTAGGAATACTCTCTTTACCAACACCGCTTTCTCCAGTCACTAAGACAGAAATATCAGTAGGAGCAACTCGTATGGCTTTCTTTAATGATCTGTTAAGTTTAGGATCATTTCCAATAATACCAAAACGTTGCTTTATATGTTGTAATTCTTCCATAAATTCTATTTTTTTTGTAAATTCAACTTTGGAATTAGATTTTTAAAATTGAGTTTTATACTATTTCACCCAATAAAGTAGCGCTTGTACAACTATTAATTTTCACCATAACAAAATCACCAACTTTTTCATTTGTTAAGTCTGTACCGTGATTAACAGTTTTTGGAAAAATAGCCATTGTGTTTTGAGTATTTCTACCTTTCCAATGTAAATCCGATTTTTTCGAATCACCTTCAATTAAAACTTCCATAGTTTTTCCAAGAAATTCTTTTGTGCGATAATGTGAATGTTCTCTTTGCATAGCAACAATTTCGGCTAAACGTCTTTGTTTGATATCTGCAGGAATATTATCGTCCATTTTGTTATGTGCAAGAGTTCCTGGTCGTGTAGAATAGGCGAACATAAACCCATAATCGTATTTTACATAGTCCATTAAAGATAACGTTTCCTTATGATCTTCTTCAGTTTCATCACAAAAACCTGTTATAATATCTTGTGATATGGCACATTCTGGAATTATCTTTCTAATATTATCAATTAGTGTTATATATTCTTCACGTGTATGTTGACGATTCATTGCTTTTAAAACTTGCGTACTTCCAGATTGTACTGGTAAATGAATGTACTTGCAAATGTTATCATATTTTGCAATGGTATGTAGAACATTAATTTTCATATCATGCGGATTAGAAGTAGCAAAACGAATTCTCATTTTTGGTACAGCAAGGGCAACCATTTCTAATAATTTTGCAAAATCTACCGATGTAGCTTGTGCAATTTCTGAAGCTTTGTTGAAATCTTTTTTAAGTCCGCCACCATACCAAAGATATGAATCTGCATTTTGACCCAAAAGAGTAATTTCTTTATAACCAGTATTCCAAAGTTCTTGAGTTTCTTTTATGATGCTTTCTGGATCTCTACTGCGCTCTCTACCACGCGTAAAAGGGACAACACAAAACGTGCACATATTATCACAACCACGCGTTATAGTTACAAATGCACTAACACCATTTGAGTTTAATCTCACAGGAGAAACATCGGCATAAGTTTCTTCTTTTGATAATTGCACATTAATAGCATCTCTACCTTCTTCAACTTCTTTTACTAAATTGGGTAAATCTCTGTAAGCATCTGGTCCAACAACTAAATCTAGCATTTTTTCCTCCTCTAAAAACTTGGTTTTTAAACGTTCTGCCATACAGCCCAAAACTCCAATTTTCATTTTTCGGTTTTGTTTCTGTTTTACGCGTTGGTATTTTTGTAATCGTTTACGGATGGTTTGTTCTGCTTTTTCACGAATAGAACAAGTATTTACCAAAACTAAATCTGCCTCTTCCAAAACCGACGTAGTGTTATAACCTTCTTTTGCTAAAATAGAAGCTACAATTTCACTATCATTCATATTCATCTGACAGCCATAACTTTCGATAAACAATTTTTTTGAATTCTCTTGTTTCTGTTCAGTTATTAAAGCTTGACCTTGCTTTTTCTCATCTTGTACGTGTTCACTTGCCATAAAACATTATAATATTATGTTGTTATTCTTAAAAGTCGATTAGGTGTATAGTTGCAATAATTGTTTGCAAAAATACAACCAATTAACTAAATTAATGACAAAATGGCAGTAAAAATTTTATTTCCAAGGTATTAAAATAAACTTTATGATATTATTTATTTTAAGTTAAATTACTGAAGATAAAATGATTAGATGTGTGTTTGTGTTGTCACAAAGAACTGATTTTAAAAAAAATTTGCACAATTAACAAAAATCTACATACTTTTGCACCCAATCAAAATATTTTTTTGGTTATATATTAAGGTGTAAAAAATAAATAACGACACATTTATGGCAAAGAATTTAGTAATAGTAGAGTCGCCTGCAAAGGCAAAAACAATCGAAAAATTTTTAGGTAAAGATTTTCAAGTAGAATCAAGTTTTGGACACATATCCGATCTACCTTCAAAAGAATTAGGTGTTAATGTAGAAGGAGATTTTCTTCCTAAATACATTGTACCATCCGATAAGAAAACATTAGTTTCAAAATTAAAAGCATTAGCAAAAAAAGCCGATACGGTTTGGTTAGCAAGTGATGAGGATCGAGAAGGTGAAGCCATTGCTTGGCATTTGTTTGAGCAATTAAAGTTGAAAAAGGAAAATACAAAACGTATTGTTTTTCACGAAATTACAAAGACAGCAATTTTAAAAGCCGTAGAGAATCCAAGAAGTATCAACTATGATTTGGTAAATGCACAACAGGCACGTCGTGTATTAGACCGTTTAGTTGGTTATGAATTGTCACCTGTTTTATGGCGAAAAGTAAAAGGAGGCTTGTCTGCAGGTAGAGTACAATCTGTAGCAGTACGTTTAATTGTAGAGCGCGAACGTGAAATACAAGATTTTAAAACAAAAGCGAGTTATCGTTTAGATGCTGAATTTTCTAATGCAGATGGAAAAAAATTCAAAGCAAAATTACCAAAGAATTTTACGACCAGAGCTGAGGCAGAAAAATATTTAAAATCGTGTGCAAATGCCGATTTTAATGTAGCTGATTTACAAGTAAAACCAGCAAAAAAATCACCAGCAGCACCATTTACAACATCCACATTGCAACAAGAAGCATCACGAAAATTGTATTTTCCGGTTGCTAAAACAATGATGATGGCGCAACGTTTATACGAGGCAGGTTTAATTACTTATATGAGAACCGATTCTGTAAACTTATCTAACGATGCAAAAGCTGCAGCTAAAAAAGAAATTAGTAATTCTTATGGCGTTGAGTATAGCAAGCCAAGAGATTATAAGTCAAAAGCTAAAGGAGCTCAGGAAGCTCACGAGGCAATTAGACCTACAAATATGAGTACACAAAAGGTCTCGGTTGATTATGATCAAGATCGTTTATATAGTTTAATTTGGAAACGTACCATTGCATCGCAAATGAGTGAGGCGCAATTGGAACGTACCAATGTGAAAATAAAATCATCAGGAAGTAAAGAAATTTTAACAGCCAATGGTGAAGTTATAAAATTTGATGGATTCTTAAAAGTGTATCTTGAAGGAACCGATAATGAGGAAGAGGAGCAAGCAGGAATGCTACCAAAAATGAAAATAGGCGAGTTGTTAACTAATAATTTAATGACTGCTACAGAAAGATATACACGTTCAAAAGGACGATTTACAGAAGCTTCTTTGGTAAAAAGATTGGAAGAATTAGGTATTGGTAGACCGTCAACGTATGCGCCAACAATTTCTACAGTACAACGTAGAGGCTATGTGGAGAAATCTGCAATTGAAGGTGTTGAGCGTAAATACACGCAATTGGTGTTAAAAAACAATGCAGTTGAAGATCATACATTATCTGAGGTTACAGGTGCAGATAAAGGGAAATTAATACCTACAGATATTGGAATAATAGTAAATGATTTTTTAGTAAATAATTTTTCAAATATTTTAGATTTCGGTTTTACTGCAAAAGTAGAAGCAGATTTTGATGCTATTGCTGAAGGAAATAAGGAATGGATTAGTATGATTAAAGGGTTCTATAAAGAATTTCATTTGGTTGTAGAAGATGTTAGTGAAAATGCTGAACGTGAATCTGGTGAACGTATTTTGGGAATCGATCCAAAATCTGGAAAGCCAATTTTAGTTCGTTTAGGTCGTTTTGGAGCAATGGCTCAAATAGGCGATAGAGATGATGAAGAGAAAATTTTTGCTAGTTTAAATCCAACTCAAAATCTTACTACCATTACTTTAGAAGAAGCTTTAGATTTGTTTTTATTACCAAAAAATCTAGGGAATTACGAAGAAAAAGAAGTCATTGTTGCTAACGGTCGTTTTGGACCTTATGTAAAATTTGATGATAAATATGTTTCTATACCTAAAGGTGAAGACCCGTTAAATGTAACAATAGATGATGCTATTGAATTAATTGAAGCAAAGCGTAAAGCAGATGCACCAATTGCAGAATACGAAGGTTTACCTGTTCAAAAAGGCGTTGGACGTTTTGGCCCTTTTATTAAATGGAATAATACATTTATTAATGTCAATAAAAAATACGATTACGATAATCTGACTCAAGCTAATATAGAAGAGTTGATTGAAATTAAAAAACAAAAGGATATTGATAAAATTATCCATTCTTGGGAAGATGCAACCATCCGATTAGAAAAAGCACGTTGGGGAAGATTCAATATCATTCACGGAAAAAATAAAAAAATAGAATTGCCCAAAACAACCAAAGCAGATAAAATGACTTTGGAGCAAGTAAAAGCAATTATCACTAAGAATACTAAAAAGAAACCAGCACGTAAGAAAAAAGCGGTTAAGAAAAAAGTAGTTAAAAAGAAGTAGTGTGTAGTTCAGTTTGTGCTAGTTGTCAGTTTGCTAATTACACCTAATTTCATTAATAAAATCAAATGATTTCCAATTATTTAAGTCCTGTTTCAAGCATTATTTTGGAAGAAGTTCACGCTTATGCGGATGAACGGTTTGGTACAAAATTACAAGTTCATTCAACGACAAGTTTTCCAGATTTAAATGGTGTTTCTATTGCAATTATTGCAGTTAAAGAAGGTAGAAATGCAATTAATAACGAAAGTGCTGGTGCAGATTTTTCTGAATTAAGAAAAGAAATATATAAGTTATATGGAGGAAATTGGCATTTGAACATAGCCGATTTAGGTGATGTTAATCAAGGGAATACTATAAAAGACACTCATTTTGCATTAAAAACAATCGTTACTTATTTAATTAAAAAAAACATTATTCCTATAGTGTTAGGAGGAAGTCAGGCTTTGACCTATACCTTATATAGAGCTTATGATGAATTGGAGCAAACTGTAAATTTAGTATCTGTAGATCAAAAATTTGATTTAGGGGATTTGGGAAGTGATTTAAATTCAAGATGCTACTTGAGTAAAATTGTTATGGAAGAGCCAAATAATTTATTTAATTATAGCAATATTGGATATCAAACATTTTTCAATTCTCAAGAAGAGATCGATTTATTGGAGAAATTATATTTTGATAGTTACCGATTGGGTATTGTTAATAAAAACATATCGGTGGTTGAACCAATTATGAGAGATGCAGATTTGGTAAGTATAGATATTGGCGCATTGCGTAAAACTGAAGCGCCAGCTAATAACAATACAACGCCCAATGGCTTTTATGGAGAAGAGATGTGTTCAATAGCACGCTATGCTGGATTGAGTGATAAAGTTACAGCGTTAGGTGTATTTGAATATGCAAACCAGTTGGATGATAGAAATCAAACGGCGCAATTAATTGCTCAAATAATTTGGTATTTCATTGAAGGAGTTAATTTTAGAATTAAAGAATTTCCGTTTGATACAAAAAAAACCTTGAAAAAATATATTGTTCCAATAGACGATGATGTTATTAATTTTTATAAAAGCAATAAAACAAATCGTTGGTGGATGGAAGTAAAAGATAATAAGTTTAATAAAGAAACGTTAATTCCATGTGCGCAAGAGGATTATTTAGAGGCTATTAACCAAAATATTCCAGAAAGATGGTGGAAAACTTTAAGAAAATTAACATAATTTATAATAAACCATAATTTTGTACGTTTTGAGTTTGGTTATATGAAAAAGATTGACAAAAAAACAACTATAGAATTGTGTATTTGAAAAAATAGTAATAGGTTTACGCCCTTATAATAATTAACTAAACTTAAAAGTTTAAAAATACTAAAAATAGATTTTATTAATTTATTGAAAATGCAAGAGTTACTTGTAAAAACTAAATATTACAAATGAAAAAACTAACGTTAATAATATTGATTCCTTTTTTGATTGCAAGTTGTAAATCAAATACAAAAGGGCAACTAGTTGGAGTGAAAGCCAAGAAAAAATGGTTTTCAGAAAAACCATTTGGTACTGTATTGATTCCTGGTGGATCATTCACAATGGGTAAACAAGATGAAGATGTTGCTGGGTCATTAAGTACACCTGCAAGAACAGTTACTGTTCGTCCGTTTTACATGGATGAAACAGAAATCACAAATAGTGAATACCGTCAATTCATCGAGTGGGTTCGTGATTCAATTATACGTACAAGGTTAGCCGTATTAGCTGAAGATGGTGGTGATGCTACTATGGATGTTTTTAAATTTAAAGATTCAGCTTCTGGTGGTGTTTATTATAAATACATGATGGATAACTATGGAAGTTTAGGAGATGTAAATTCGCCAACTGAAGGTAAAAATTTAAATTGGGAAGAAGAATTGATTTTTGATACTTCAGAATTTCCAAATGAAAGTTATGCAGAAGTCATGGATAGTATGTTTTTACATACCACTGAAACTTTTGATGGAAACAGAATCTTAAATGCTGATAAAATAAAGTTTGCATATTATTCATTTGATAATGAAGAAGCTGCACGTAATAAAGGCAAGGCAAGAAAAAATTATATAAAGCGTGAAGAATTATTGGTTTATCCAGACACAACAGTATGGATTAAGGACTTTAACTATTCTTATAACGATCCTATGCACCAAGATTATTTTTCGCATCAAGCGTATGATGATTATCCAGTTGTAGGCGTAAGTTGGAAGCAAGCTAAGGCTTTTTGTAATTGGAGAACTCAAGTGAGAAATAATTACTTAAAAACAAAAAAGAATAAAGTAAAGGAATCATTTTTTAGATTGCCTATTGAAGCTGAGTGGGAATTTGCTGCTCGTGGAGGATATGAATTTGGTAAATACCCTTGGGGTAATCCTTATCCATTTAGTGATAGAGGTTGTTTTTTAGCAAACTTTAAACCACAACGTGGGGATTATGCGCTCGATGGTGCTTTATACACAATGGAAGCAAAATCTTATAACGCAAACGGCTTTGGATTATATAATATGGCAGGTAATGTTTCTGAATGGACAAATACAGCTTATAATCCAAATTCTTATTTAACAGCTTCTACAATGAATCCAAATGTAGAAGATAAAGAGAATAACCGTAAAGTGATACGTGGTGGTTCTTGGAAAGATGTTGCCTACTTCTTAGAAGTAAGTACACGTGACTTTGAATATGGAGACACTGCAAGAAGTTTTATCGGTTTTAGAACTGTACAAGACTATCATGGTGACGTAAGATAATAAAAAGATAATAATACTTAAAATAAACAACTTAACTTAAAAACAAAAATTATGGCAAAATCAGGAGGTAAATTAGTAAAAAGAATTTTTCACATGGCATACAGTATTGGTGGTGCCGTAGTAATATTAGGTGCTTTAGGAAAAATTTTACATATGGAAATCTTAGGAATTCCAGGTGATACATTATTAATGATTGGTTTATATACTGAGGCTGCAATTTTCTTTGCTTCAGCTTTTGAACCTATGGATGCAGGTGTAGATTGGTCTTTAGTTTATCCTGAATTAGAAGGTGGCGCAAAAAGTAAAAAATCTAAAAAAGTAGCTCCAGAAGATGCACAAGGTTTATTATCACAAAAATTAGACGGTATGCTTAAATCTGCTGGATTAGATGCTGGATTAATGAGCAGTTTAACAACTAGTATCCAAAATTTTAGTGGTGCTGCAGAAACAATTAAGCCAGCTGTAGATTCTATATCTGCAACTGCAAAATATAGTGAGCAATTATCTTTAGCTGCTAGTCAAATGGAATCTTTAAATAGTTTATATAAAGTTCAAATTGAAAGCACAAGCCGTCAAGCGGAAATTAACGATGCTGTTGCAAATAACGCAGGTGCATTGCAACAACAAATGGCGTCTTTAACAAACAACTTATCGTCATTAAATGGCGTTTATGGTGGAATGTTATCAGCAATGTCAACTAAGTAATAAAATTAATTAATAACTAAACTAAAAAACAAATTTTATTATGGCAGGAGGACAATTATCTGCAAGGCAGAAAATGATTAACTTAATGTACCTTATTTTTATTGCGATGTTAGCTTTAAATATGGGAAAAAAAGTATTGACATCTTTTAGTAGAGTAGAGCAATCTTTAGACAATGCAAATAAAACTGCAATTACTGTAAATAAAGCTACTTTAGAAAGTTTGGCTCAAGAAGCTAAAAATCAGCCAATTAAATTTGGACCTTTAAGTGCAAAAGCAAATGAACTTAGTGTTGCTTCTACAGAATTTTATGATTACTTAAGTAATTTAAAATCTGAAATGAAAGTTAATGCAAAAGGTGAAGTTGTTACCGATCCAGAAAAAATGGATCAATCTACAAATGTAGACCGAATGTTCTTTATAAATAAGGAAGAGACTCCTAAAGGAAAAGAGTTGCAAGGTAAAATTAATGCTTTTAGAGATAAAGTGTTAACAATAATTGCTGACAAAGTAGGAACTGAAATTCCTGCAAAAGTAAAATCACGTTTTTCAACACCTGCTGCTCAAGGTAAACACGGTGAAGAATCTTGGTTAAAAAGTACTTTTGAAGGATTTCCATTAATTGCATCTGTAACTAATATTACAAAAATGCAAAATGATATTAAATCTACAGAACAAGAGGTTTATTCAACTCTTATGGGTGGTGAAATGAAGAAATCTGTTTCTATGACACAATACGATGCGATGGTAGTTTTTGAAAAAAATGCCTATTATCCAGGTGAACAATTATCAGGAAAAATTGTATTAGGTAAAAAAGATCCAACACTAAAAGCAAGTAGAGTAGTAGTGAATGGAAGAGCAATTCCGCAAAGTAGAATTAAAGCTGGTCAAGTTGATTTAGCTGGTTCTGTTGGGAATGTGGGAGAACATGAAATTAAAGGAACTTTTACATTTATAGAAGATAACAAACCTGTAAATATTAAAATTATTGGTGGTAAGTATTCTGTAATACCAATGCCAAACCAAGCAATTATTTCTGCAGATAAAATGAATGTGGTATATAGAGGTGTTGATAATCCAATTTCTGTTTCTATGCCAGGTGTGTCTGCTAATAAATTAAGAGCATCAGCACCAGGTTTAAGTAAAAGTGGAAAAGGTTATGTAATGCGCCCACCAGGACAGCGTGAAGTAACTATTAATGTAAGTGCAACCTTGCCAAATGGTAAAGCTGTAACTAGTAATAAGTTATTTAGAGTAAAGGACATTCCTTCTCCTACAGGAACTTTAAGTGGTTCTTCTGGATATCAAAAAATGTCTAAAACTAATTTAGCACGAAAAAAAGTAGGTTCAGAATTAAAAGATTTTGTATTTGATTTAAATATACAAGTAACTAGTTTCCAAGTAAAGGTGCCAGGAAAAGCAGCTATTAAAGTGAGTGGAAATTCTTTTGATGCTAGCGCAAAACGTGCCATACAAAAATCTAGAAGAGGTGATATTATTATTATTTTTGGAATTAAATCAAGACTTACTAATAATGCATCATATACATTGAAAAAAACAGCAGATATTAGTGTTGAAATTACAAGTTAATTATAACTTGTATTATATTAAATAAGAATTATTTAAAAAAGAATTATGAAAGTAAATAAAGGAATTTTAGTTTTGTTAGCAATAGTATTGTATACCACTACTATATTTTCACAAGCAAATTTATTAAATGCAACTATTCCAGAAGAAATTGGTGTTAAAACTGAGGAGCAATTAGCTGCGGATAATGATAAACCATTACCTTATGGTTATGTAGATGATAGAGACATTCTTTGGTCTAAAATGGTTTGGGAATATATAGATTTAAATGAAAAAATAAATCTACCTTATTACTATCCTGCAGATACAAGTAATATTGATACAAATCGTAGATCTTTATTTGATACATTATTAAGAGGTATTAAAAATGAAGAAATTGTTGACTTTTATGACGATTCTTATTTTACAGATAAATTAACTCTAGAAGACATTGATGATCGTTTACACAAGAAAGAATTAACTGATGCTGGTGTAGAAGCTAAAAACTTTGGTGAAGAGGTTACTGAGGATATGTATGATATTAGAGATTTACAATCTGCGGATATTCAAGGATTCCGTATTAAAGGTTTGTATTACTTTGATAAAAGACAAGGAGAATTAAAGTATCGCTTATTAGGTGTTGCGCCAGTTTCACCAGATGTTAACTTTATTGACAGTATGGATGAGCCTGGAGATATGGCAGAATTGATTCCTTTGTTTTGGGTATGGTATCCAGGTATTAGAGATATTATGCATGAAATGAAAGTGTTTAACTCAAAAAATTCAGCATTTCCATTATCGTATGACTTAATATTAAATGCAAGACGATTTAATGCATTTAT
>JAZGEV010000044.1:0-43902 GCA_036478895.1 Flavobacteriaceae bacterium
ATTGTTTTATCTCTTGACGGAAAAGAAATATCAAACAAGCCATTTTTATGGAAAAGTGATATCGCTAAAAACAAATTAGGAATAAATAAAAAAGGAATGATTGATAAAAAATACTTTTTTGTTACCAAAAGATTCACAACTTTTAATGACGGTACTACAACTGTACTGGCTGAAAAAAGTAAAGAAATGAAAATGTTTACCAATGTTATTAAAGAATACGATGCAGACTTTATTTTCTTAAATTTTGATAAAGATTTTAATTATATCGATAAAAAAGTAATTAAAAAGTCAAGCAGTGCTTGGAATAACAATTCATTCTTTTCGCAAAATATAAAAAATGGCGATGGTATATTATATTGTTATAAAGTAGAAAACTCGACATACAGAAAAAAAGATATTCCAGAAAAATTCATTGGTATCATTACAATTATTAATGGTGAGTTTAAACACGATAGAATTCCAGTAGAATCTGATGGTTTTACAACCTATCCAATCAAAGCAAAAGAAGGTTACATTTTGTTTAGAGAATTTAATAATGAAAAAGAAACGGATCAAATTCGATTAGAACGTTTAAATTATTAGTTTTAACTTCATAAAAAAAGACCAGTTAATTTTATTAACTGGTCTTTTTTATGCTTTATAAACAAGCTATTTAGAATAAAAACGCCCTATTTCATTCATTTCACTTAATGACAATGCCCATAAAAAACTTAAGAATTGCTGATAACTTTTATCTTGATCTTCTCTAGAAACATTATCCACATACCTACTAAAGCGGTATTCTTTTTTAGCCTTTGACAACGCTAAAAAGTTTTTACCCAACCATTCCTTATAAAATTCATCATCGGGATTTTTAGCCAATCTATTTAGTGTTATATAAGTACTTAAACCGTACTTTTTTAAATAATATAGGTTAGCAATTGATTCTTTGTAAGCAATATTTTGTAAATCCTCAAAAGTTCCGTTTTTAGAAACCTTAGGAGAGTATTCACTATTTTTTAACTCGGGAAAATGATGCTTTAATTTCTCAATACGTTCTGGAATTTCTGGATGTGATTTTACTGAATCTTTATTAATTTTATCTTCAGATTCAAAATAATTATACTTGCTTTTTTCTTTAACAATCCAATCAGAATTATAAGGTCTATTTGGTAAATTGAACATCTTCTTATAAACCAATGTATCAATAGAAATACTAGGCATCGAATCTAAATCTCCCAATAATTTTAATGCATTAATGAAAGCCAACTTATTATAATCGGTTTTTTTAAACATTTCATAACCCAATTTATCAGCCTCAGCTTCTTGAACACGATGTTTCTTCTTATTAGTATAAAGCATATCTTTTAAAACAGAAAATGCTTTTTCATATTGATTGTATTTTTGCCTACGTATTGCAATCGCTTTTCTTTTGGTTGCTTTAGAGGTAGAAACCTCTGCATTATAAACCACATTATTTGCACTATGCTGTAATTTTTGATGTGCAATTTCATGTGTTAATACAGACACAAACTGGCTTTCGGATTCTAAAAAATTAAACAAACCCATATTTAACACAACAATGCCTTCTCCCATACTATACGCATTTGGCGCATTATAACGCCCAATATGCACTTTTAAATTCTCCGCTTTAAGCGATGGATTTACTTTAACAATAGTTTCTGTAATACTATCTATGTAATTGGTAAAAACAGGATTAAAAACAAATTCTTTATTGTTAAGATTTACTAAAAAACGTGCATGTTTTTTTTCATATGAATTTAAAATTTCCTTCTTTTTTTTACCTCTATACGTTTTCTTTAATTTTTTACGTACTAACTCAAAATTGGTTTTATACTTGTCTGATAATGAGGTGCGGTGTTTGAAATCAGTCGTATCTAAAGGTTTGTATTCTTGAGAAAAAGAGCTGATTCCTATTAATAAAAACAGAATTGCTAAATATTTAATCATCATTGCTATAATTTTGGTGCAAGATACGTTGTAAGTCTAAATAATAAAAACCTATTTTTGCATAAAATTATACTAGCAAACACTTTGCCAAATGCGTACAAAAAATTCAAAAAAAAATAAAATTAATGTCATCACTTTGGGATGTTCCAAAAACATTATTGACAGTGAAGTATTAATGGGTCAATTAAAAGCAAACAACAAAGAGGTTGTCCACGAAGACAAAAACGATGATGGGAATATTGTTGTCATAAATACCTGTGGATTTATTGGCAAAGCTAAAGAAGAATCGGTAAATGCCATTTTGCATTTTGCTCAAAAAAAAGAACGTGGCGAAGTAGATAAAGTTTTCGTTACCGGATGTTTAAGCGAACGTTATAAACCCGATTTAGAAAAAGAAATTGAAAACGTAGATCAATACTTTGGCACACACGATTTACCAAACTTATTAAAAGCATTAGGTGCAGATTATAAACACGAACTCGTTGGTGAAAGACTTACAACAACACCAAAACATTACGCCTATCTAAAAATTGCCGAAGGTTGCGATAGACCTTGTTCCTTTTGTGCAATTCCATTAATGCGTGGAAAACACGTTTCAAAAACTATTGAAGATTTAGTTATTGAAGCCAAAAAATTAGCCGAGAAAGGCATCAAAGAATTAATCTTAATAGCACAAGATTTAACCTACTATGGCTTGGATATCTATAAAAAAAGAGCTTTAGCTGATTTATTAAAAGAGCTCGTAAAAATTGATGGTATAGAATGGATTCGATTACATTATGCCTTTCCAAGTGGTTTTCCCATGGATGTTTTGGAAGTCATGAAAACCGAACCCAAAGTGTGCAACTATTTAGATATTCCATTACAACATATTAATAGTGATTTGTTAAAATCTATGAAACGTGGTACAACATCAGAAAAAACAAGAAAATTAGTTTCGAAATTTAGAGATTTTGTGCCAAATATGGCAATAAGAACTACATTTATCGTTGGATATCCTGGTGAAACTCAAGAAAAATTTGAAGAATTAAAAGAATTTATTAGAGAAACTAAATTTGAACGTTTGGGATGTTTTACCTATTCGCACGAAGAAGATACAAGCGCCTATGAATTGGAAGATACTATTCCACAAGAAATTAAAGAACAACGTGTTGCCGAGATTATGGAAATGCAAGCAGAAATTTCTTTTCATTTAAATCAAGAGAAAGTAGGTAACGTTTTTAAATGTATTTTCGACAGAAAAGAAGGCAATGATTATGTAGGTAGAACTGAATTTGATTCGCCAGATGTTGATAACGAAGTTATAGTTGACGCTACAAAACATTATTTACAAACCGGACAATTTATAGATATAAAAATTATTGAAGCATCGGACTTTGATTTGTATGGTGAACCTGTAACACTTAGTAAAATTAAGGATTTGTAATTGTATAATTGTTTCACAGAAAAACACTAAGATACACAGAGAACTGTTACGTAGAAACAAGCGAAAAGCGATTATCTTCTAATAGAATTTGTTTATTATCTTTGTAGGAAAACCAGACATGAAACCGTAATATTTATCTAAAAAAAAACAACTATGAAAAAAGAATCTTGTAATATTACCAACAAAGGCTGTAAAACAACTAGCGAAACAGAAAATTTAGGAGAATACTGGTGTGCAATGTACACTGATACAGATATAACAAAATCTGGTTGGTACGAAACCGAATCTAAACCTAGTTTAGAATTAATAGAACAATGTAACTTAAAAAAAGATGCCACTATATTAAATGTTGGTGTTGGTGCTTCTACGTTAATAGATTCTCTTTTAGATAAAAACTTTTCTAATTTAATTGCCAACGACATTAGTAGTTGTGCCTTAAATAAAATTAAAAACAGAATTGGTAGAGAAAAAAACAAAGTACAATGGCTTGTTGATGATTTAACAAAACCAACCATTTTAAACGATTTACCTCAATTAGATCTTTGGAATGACAGAGCTGTTTTACATTTTTTCTTAGATGAGAAAGATCAAGAAACCTACTTTAATTTATTACTTAAAAAAGTAAAAAAAGGTGGTTTTGCAATCATTGCAGCTTTTAACTTAGATGGCGCTACAAGCTGTTCTGGTTTACCCGTTTTAAGATACAACGCCTCTTTACTAGAAGTGAAAATTGGTAGTGATTTTAAACTTTTAAAAGCTTTTGATTACGCTTATAAAATGCCTAATGGTGAGATTCGTAATTATGTTTACACGTTATTTCAACGTAATAAAAAATAATTTTAACTATTTTTCACTTACAAAATCATTGTTTATCTTTGTAAAGTAAATCCATGTCATTAGAGAAAATAACATATAATAATTCAAATTACTTTTCAAAAACAGTAATTGACTATCTTTCTCAAAAAGAAACAATAAGTCCTTTTTATAATAATTTTCCAAATTTAGAAGGTTTTAAAAAACAAATTGACCTTAAGAAAACAACAATTCAAAAAACATCTAGAAACGTTCTAGTTGAAACATTAAAAAAGCAGTACAAAAATCTAAATACGACAACAAAAACACTTCAAAATATCTCTTTTTTATCAAAAGAGAACACCTTTACAATTACAACTGGACATCAACTCAATTTATTTACTGGCCCATTGTATTTTTTATACAAAATAATATCTACAATTAATTTGTGTGAGCAATTAAAGGCAGAATTTCCTAACAATAATTTTGTCCCTATTTATTGGATGGCAACCGAAGATCACGATTTTGAAGAAATTAAATTCTTTAATTTTAACACTAAAAAAATTAGCTGGAATAAAGAGAGTAATGGCGCCGTTGGCAGATTATCAACCGAAGGTTTAGAACTTATTTTTGAAGAAATTTCCAAATTATTTGGCATAAGTGACAATGCAGAAAGACTAAAAGTTCTATTTAAAAAAAGTTATCTAGAGCATCCTAATCTTACCGATGCAACACGTTTTTTAACCAATAAATTATTTGAAAAATATGGTTTAGTCATATTAAATGCAGATGATGCTGCTTTGAAAAAAACTTTCATTCCTTTTATTGAAGACGAATTAGTTAACCAAACTTCGTTTAACGAAATTAGTAAAACAAACAAACAGTTTAGTAAAAACTATAAAATTCAAGTCAATCCAAGAGAATTAAATTTATTTTACTTAACGGATAAATTAAGAGAACGAATACTACTTGAAAATGGGAAATATAAAATAAATAATACTAGTATTACATTTACCAAGCAAGCATTACTTAATGAAATTAATAAGCATCCCGAGCGTTTTTCGCCCAATGTAATTATGAGACCATTATATCAAGAAGTAATTCTTCCAAATTTATGTTACATTGGCGGTGGCGGAGAATTGGCGTATTGGCTTCAATTAAAAGCTTATTTTGAACGTACAAATGTTGTTTTTCCTATTCTTTTATTACGGAATTCAGCCTTAATTATAAATTCAAAACAAACACAAAAATTAGATAAATTGTCCCTATCTAAAAAAGATTTATTTTTAAAACAATCCAATTTAATCACAAAAATAATTACAGAATCATCAAACTTAAATTTAGATTTTTCTGAGCAAAAAAAATTTTTAAAGAATCAGTTTCTACATTTAAAAGACATCGCTTCTCAAACCGATAAATCTTTTATTGGCGCTGTAAAAGCTCAAGAAAAAAAACAATTAAACGGTCTTGATAATTTAGAAAAACGATTATTAAACGCAGAGAAACGGAAATTAAAAGACACTACAGAACGTATTATAAAAATTCAAGATGTATTGTTCCCCAAAAAGAGTCTACAAGAACGAACGCTTAATTTTTCTGACTTGTATTTGGAATACGGTGACGTTTTAATTCCTCAATTAAAAGAGTATTTAAAACCTCTTGACATAGAGTTTAGTATATTGAGTTTATAGTATTATTTTACAAAATGCACAAAGAGCCACAAAGTTTCTTAAATAAAGTATTTGATTTTTACATTTTTAGTAATATTCATGTAGCAATAGCAACTTTTTCGCTAACTAAAATCACACTTTTAAATATAGGGATTTCGGAAAACAAAACAGCTCTATTTGTATTTTTCTCAACAATACTGTCTTATAATGGTATTCGGTTTTTAAGACTTAATAGTATTGATTTTTGGTATAAAAATTGGATAAAAAGTAATAAAAAAACACTTCTTTTCCTAAATGTAATTGCCTTGCTAGCACTACTCTATTTGTCTTTTAATCTGCGTTTAAAAGCAATTTTGATTCTAATTCCTTTTTCTTTGGCTACTCTTTTTTATACCTTTCCAACTAAAAAATTTGCCTTACGAAACATTGCAGGATTAAAATTATTTCTAATAGCCTTTACTTGGGTAGGCATCACAGTTATCTTTCCATTAATACAAAACTATTTACAACTACAAACCAACGAATGGCTTACTGTTTTTCAACAGTTTTTGTTTGTAATAGCCATTACTTTACCGTTTGATATTCGTGATGTAGATTTGGATGATCCTATTTTAAAAACGATACCTCAACAGGTTGGTGTTTATAAAACAAAAGTAATTGGCATACTTTTACTAATATTGTTCTTCTTTTTAGAGTTTACAAAACAATACATACAAGCCAAAACACTACTTATTCTATTAATTATAAGTAGTTTAAGTGTCATTTTTCTTGTAAATTCTACGAAAAATCAATCAAAATATTACAGTTCGTTTTTTGTAGAAAGTGTGCCTATAATTTGGTTTGCATTATTATGGATGACTTCCAACACCTGAATTATCGCCATCGTTTAATACAATCCATTCAGAATCAGTAGCATCAGTGCCAGCACTACTTAACCAGTCTGTATTACCAATGGAAACTGTTGATTTTCGTTGAAGCACATGATTTTCTGTTGCTTCACTTATACCTGCAACATCCCATCCATTACCTGGATCAATACCAAGTACACCAATTTGATCAATAGCAATACCGCTTTTTCGCAATTGAACTGCATCATTACCATTAAAAAGAGATAATACTGAAGATTGATCTCCTTCATTTACCACTGTAGAACTGGCGCCACTACTATAAAACACAAACACATCACCTGCCGTAATTGTACCTATAAAATCAATTGAATTTGTGGAGCTACCGCCATTAAAACTCATATAAATAGAGTAATTTCCTGTTAATGTTACTGCATAACTATTTGGGTTGTAAATTTCAATGTATTTATCATTTCCTGATGAAGGTTCAGCATATTCGGATATAAATAAATCGGGTGTATCAATTCTTATCGCCTCTAAAGCCATCCAAAAAGTTCCATTAAAATATTCAAACCTGTGATTATCCAAATTATAAATATACAAACCTTCCGCAGGATTAACAATAGCATCTCTTTGTACATCCGTTAATCTTGGAAATAAAACACCTTTGGAATTGGAATCAATATCAAGTACAGCATTAGTATCTGGTGTTGTTGTACCAATACCAACTTGAGAATACCCAGTAAAAATGTAAAATATAAATAATATTACTAGAACGTTTCTCATTGTTTACTTGTTAGAAAAAAAATATAAAAAAAAAGAGACCAAATAACTGGTCTCTTTCCTATTCTTTTTATTAACAATGCATTACATTATCCAATAAATTTATCCATTTTTTTCTTTTCTTCATTAGCCAATTCAATATCAACTAAAATACGACCAGAATGCTCATCCGTAATTATTTTTTTACGCATTGCTATTTCCATTTGTCTTTGTGGTGGTATTGTAAAATAAGATCCAGAAGCAGCGCCACGTTCAACAGCTACAACAGCTCTACCATTTCTAACACTTGTACGAATTCTTGTATATGCTTTTAATAAACGTTCTTCAATAAGTTTACCAAATTCTACAGATTTTTTATTTAAAACTTTTTCTTCTTTTTCTGTTTCCTTCATTATTTCAGAAAGCTCATTTTTTTTATGCTTTAAATGATCTTCTAAGCCTGTCATTTTTTCAGAAGAACCTTCAATCACTTCATCTTTATGAGCAATTTTTGCTTTAAATTCTCTAATGTTTTTTTCTGCTAATTGAATCTCTAATTCCTGAAATTCAACTTCTTTGGACAACGAATCAAATTCTCTGTTATTACGAATGTTTTTTTGTTGTTCAGTATATTTTTTCATTAAACCGTTAGACTCATCAATAGCTAATTTTTTTCCTGCAATTGCAGTATTCAAATCCTCTATTTCTGTTTTAAAGCTATCTAATCGTTTATTTAATCCTGCAATTTCGTCTTCTAAGTCTTCTATTTCCAATGGAAGCTCACCACGTGTACTTCTAATTTCATCAATTCTTGAATCGATTAATTGTAAGTCATATAAAGCTCTTAACTTCTCCTCAACACTTACTTCTTTCTTTTTTGCCATTATAAATAATTAATTGGATTTGTATTTTTTTGCGATAAAATGACTGCAAAATTACCACTTTTTTTGTTAAGATAGTCCACTAAAAGGTTTTTTGTGTATTGTTCACTTTCATAATGTCCAATATCAATTAAAACTATATTATTTTCGGCTTTGAAAAAATCGTGATATTTAAAATCCGAAGACACGTAAGCATCTGCTTTTAAAGCTTTTGCTTGTGCAATAGCAAAACTTCCCGAACCGCCTAAAAGTGCCACTTTTTTAATGGATTTATTCAACAATATAGAATGCCTAATTCCTTTGGCATTAAATTTAACTTTTAGCAATTGCAAAAAATCTTTTTCGGTCATTGCCGATGGAAATTCAGCTAGCATTCCCATGCCTGTTTTTCCACTTTCTTTTGGCAATAAAAATTGCCGGTTCTGCAAACCTAACACGTCACACATTTTTGCCGAAACACCTTCAAACGAATTATCTAAAGCAGTATGCATACTGTAAATTGCTATGTCGTTTTTAATCGCTTTTATTGCAACACGCTCAACATAACTAGCGCCGTTTATTTTCTTTAAACCACTAAATATTATGGGATGAAAACTTACAATTAAATTACATTTTTTCTCAATTGCCTCATCTACTGTTGCTTCCAACGTATCTAACGATACCAAAATGCTAGTTATCTCAGTTTCAAAATCACCAACTAATAAGCCTACATTATCAAATTCTTCGGCATGCGCTAAAGGCGCTAATTCTTCTAAATGATTTGTGATTTCTTTAATAGTCATTTTATAATATTTCTTATCTTTTCTCCCGTAGATATCGCGGATAATCGCAGATTTTTTTCTTGTTTCTTGTTTTTCGACTCTTGTCTATAGTTAGTTATTTCACAGAAATTTACTGAGGAAACACAAATTTTCACGGAGATTTCTTGGTATTATTACATAGCTTTTGCCTTACTTCTTGCCGCTTGTTTCTTATCTCTTATTTCTATTCTTAAAGGTCACTATTCATTTCCTTCAATTTTTCTGTATTTTCTGCTAATTCTAATGCTTCTACAATTTTATGAATATCACCATTAATAATATTGCTTAAATCATATAAAGTCAACCCAATTCGATGATCGGTTACACGGCCTTGTGCATAATTATAAGTTCTAATTTTAGCAGATCTATCTCCAGAAGAAACTAAAGAATTTCTTTTAGCAGAATCTGCTTCTAATTTCTTTTGCAATTCCATTTCGTATATACGAGAACGTAATACTTTAAATGCTTTATCTTTGTTTTTATGCTGTGATTTTTGATCTTGACATTGTGCAACAATTCCTGTTGGAACGTGTGTTAAACGCACCGCAGAATAGGTTGTATTTACCGATTGTCCTCCAGGACCAGATGAACAGAAATAATCTACTCTTACATCACTCGTTTTTACCTCAACATCAAATTCTTCGGCCTCAGGCAAAACCATAACTGTTGCTGCAGATGTGTGTACTCTACCTTGAGTTTCTGTTTGTGGCACACGTTGCACACGATGCACACCAGACTCAAACTTCATAGTTCCATACACATCATTTCCAGTTAAACTGAAAACAATTTCTTTAAATCCACCAGCAGTTCCTTCGCTTAAATCTTCTATTTCTAGTCTCCATTTTTTATCGGATGCAAATTTTGTGTACATTCTATACAAATCACCTGCAAAAATACTTGCTTCATCTCCACCAGTTCCTGCTCTAATTTCTACTATTACATTTTTAGCATCTTCAGGATCTTTGGGAACCATTAAAACTTTAAGTTCATCGGCAATTTGAGGTAACAACGTTTTTGCTTCATCCAATTGCATCTTTGCCATTTCTACCATTTCTGCATCAGAACCATCATCTAAAATTTCTTTTGCTTCTTCTAAGTTATTATTAGCTTCAATATATTCTTCGCCTTTTTTAACTATCGTACTTAAGTCTTTATATTCTTTATTTAATTTTACATAGCGCTTTTGATCAGTAATAATATCTGGCTGAATTATCAAATCAGATACTTCATCAAAGCGTTGTTTTATTATGCGTATTTTATCTATCATTATCTTAAATCTGTATTTGGCAAAAGTACTTTATTTTAGGGAAACTTCAAAACTTAAAAAACCACTCTTAAGTAAGAGTGGTTTTTTAAAGTTCTAATTAACTATCTACCATTAAAAGATATAACGCAACCCAAATTGCATTTGCCATTTTGATAACAAACTAGTATCATAAGCAAATGTTTCGGCTACCGTACCATCAAAAGTATATGTTGGCACACCTCCAGTTACACTAACACCTAACGGCTGAACTGATCTTGGTTGTTGCACAACACCCCAATTTGAATTTAACATATTCCCTACGTTTAAGATATCCATACTAAACTGTATTTTTTGCTTGTTTTTTAACTTGTAATCTTGCATTATTTTAACGTCAAATTTAGATCTCCAAGGTGATAAAGCGCCATAACGTTCCGCATATTTTCCACGATTATCGTTTAAATAATCATCTTGCTGAATGAATGTTTCAAAAGCTGCTGCTTGTCCTGCTCCTGAGAAAGTCATAGCCGTTAATTCGGTTGCAGTTGGTGTGTAAATTAAATCATTTACTCCAGAACCATCATTGTTTAAATCTCCACCGTAAGTATAAGAAAATCGTCCACCTTTAGCATATTCAAAAAACGTTGAAAAAGTTGTTCCCCATTTGTTATCATTCCCATATTTCCATTTTTTTGAAACAATACCAATTACTCTGTGCTTATTAATTTTAACATATTGATTTTAGCTTAAAAAAAATGAAAAATAAACACGAAATTTTATATAATAGATATAGATAGTAATGCTAAATATTTAAAGTGTGTAATTTTGTGATTAATACCATTTCTATATAAAAAAAACAGCCTTAAGAAAATTAATTCTTAAAGCTGTTTAAATAATAACACTTCGTTTTTTTTTACTAATTAATAATTAATTTTGTAGTGTTTATATTACCGTTATTATTGATTTTTACAAGGTACATTCCTTGTTCAAAATCATTTTTTATAGTAAATGTTTCCTTGCCAGGTTGTAATTCCGTAGTGTCTTTATATACAATTGCACCCAATACATTAACAATACTTACTTGTATTGTAGTTGTTTCTTTAACAGGATAACTTATGTTGATATTTGCATCTGAGTTTACTGGGTTAGGGTAGACATTCAACTTCTTAATTACAATATTTTCTTGATTTTGTTGGTTATCTTTATACGCCCAATGTTCATGATTCGAATAATGAGGTGTCCAATATCTACCTTCCAAAACAATTAAACACATCATTTTAATTGTATCCTCAAAATATGAATTTTCAATATTCTTAGATACTATTTTAGCATATAACCTATCTAACCAAACCTGATTACTAGAATCCACCATTGCACTAACTGCCAAAGGACCTAATAAAGACATTTTACTGTGCCAGTAAGTACTATTATACCAAGAATATCCCGTAGATGGTTTATATCCAAACCTTAATCTTTGAGGAAGAGGGCCATCACCATCATCATTATCTGTTTTTTCCTTAAAAAATTCATTAATTCCATTACAAAATGTTTTTGAATAATTTGCATGAGTTTCCCAGCTTGAAGATGTTAAATAATCTGTTCCTATTCGCCAAGGCACTCTAACTGCGTTATGATAAAATAATTGATCTCTGTAACTTTCTAAAACTTCACCTATTGCGTTCCTAGGATTAGAACCTGTTGCGTTAACTATAAAATCAGAAACCAAAGGGGTATTACCTGCATTTGAAGAAGCTTCATATAAAACTTGTTTACTCTTATTGATGATCTTTTTCCAAATATTCCATTGACCTGACACTCTCTGAAAAGCTCTAAAATGATCTAGTACTAAATCTGAAGGTCTAGTCGCATTTTTTTGAGCACTTGATGCATATGGTCCATTAACCCATCCACCTAAAAGAACGGTATTACTTGAAGATACCTGCTTTAGCTTTATACCTTTTATTATCCGCTTTGCGTATACTAAATACTGATTTCCCTCCCAACGTTTATCAGCAAGCATTAATGCGTAAGCAATATCTATATCTCCATCAGAAGCTGTACCAGCCCATACAGCACCATCAAGAGTATTTGACAGAATATTTCCATTAGATTGCTTCCAAGACATCAAATAATTACCATCCGTTGAAGAACGATGATTTTTATAATAAGTAAATAATTTATTAAATCGATATGAATCTCCCATATATGCCATAATCATCATTCCATATCCATGTGCTTCCGATGTAGTTGTATTAGGATAACCCCAATCATCTGTTTCCATATTAATATAAGCTTCATTATCTCCATGAGTTTTGAAGTATTTGTTTCTCCATTTAACATAAAAATCTATGGTGTTTTGTTTTCTTGTCGATTGAGATACATTTGGCTTAATTGTACCATACTTATATGCAAGATTAGGATTGTTATAATTTATTGAAATCCCTGCGCTATATTGAGAATAAGCATCCACACTATACAATAATAAAATTGCGAATAATAAAATAATTTTTTTCATAATAAATAGTTTTAGATTTGGTTAATAATTTATTTATCTGTCTACAATTTAAGGCGTTAACGAGATTACAAAGGAATATTATAGACAGACGACTTCATTTTAAACACAAACAACATACTGAAAACGAATATTTTACAAAAAAAAACGCCTTAAACATAATGTTTAAGGCGTTTATACTTATTCTTCTAAATATTACAATGTCGTTCGTACGTAAAATTCATCAATTACCTCTCCATCAATATTTTTAAAATACCAGTATGACAGGTTTTCATCACCATTATAATTGAATACAGCAAACTGTGCTCCGTATTTTGATCCTTGGTCTGACGTATAAACTTTAGCCCAAATTTGACAATCGCCATTTACACCTTGACCAAAGCCACTTAAACACCTATCTTGATCTCTTGTTTCCACACCTCCTAAACCATTTACACTTACAAAAGAAGTTCCTTCATCTATCGTTGTACTGCTATTATCTTTTCTTAATATAATAGGATTGGATTGTGTATCGTCAAAATGTGAAACCTGTGTGTTTTGACAATTTTTTAATTCAAATGTTCTGTGATAACTGTGTTCGTGTGCTGTTTGGATAATTGCTCCAGCTTTTCTACTTTCTTTGTAAACACGCCAACCAGTTTCGTTATATTTACTACCTAATTGCATTTTGGTTTGGTTTCTATGAAAAACACTTAACTTCCATCGTGAGTTGCTAGACGCATGTTTATCTCTAATAAAATTTGAATCGCCTGCCCAAGAATCATTATCTTGATCATTAGGGTTTGTAATTACATAAAAAATTCCTTTATAACTAAACGATGACATTATACCATAATCGCCCGTCCAAGTAATTCCGTTTGCTGTCATATGAGGTTCTAACAAATCAGCATATCTATGCCAATAGGCCTGTTCATGATTTCCTACACAAGCAAAATAAGGAAATGTATCTCCTAATGTGTTCTTTACCATATTGTACCATTGAGGCACCAATAAATCGATCTCAGCTTGATCATCTTCTTCCGCGTAAGATAAATCTCCATTGTGCATTACAGCATTGGCGTTTTCATTTTTAATTAAATCCAACACGACTTGAAAGTTATCTCCTGCTCCAGTATCTCCAATAAAAGCCACTTTGTGATTTTCTGGTGTAAATGGTGTTCCTGCATCTGGCGGTGGTGTTGGATCATCTGATTTACAACTATTAAAAACAAAAGGAATAATTACTAGACCACCAATTAACATGAATGCTAAGATATTTCTAAATGTTCTATTTGTGTTCTGGCTTGCGGATTTTATTGACTGCATAATTTTATTTTTTATCAATTATTGTTATTTCATATTCTTTACTGAATTTTTCTGCTAAAAAAGCAACTCTGTATTTTCCAATTGGCAATGCACTTGTATTTAATGTGTATTTTTTATTTTGAATCATTTTTAAATCCATTGTAAATATCAATTGATCTGTATTATCAATTAATTCTAGAGTGTATTCGCCTTTATCTATACCTTTCATTTGTAAGGTAAGTAGCTTTCCTTTTTGAATTGGATCTTTGGGTAAGTTAAATGAAACTTCCTTTTTTGTATTGATTGTTTTATTCAATTCATTTGGGAATGATTCTGGCACCCAATAATTTCCTGAAAGTGCCAATAATGATAACATCTTAATTGTGCCTTCATAATATTCTTCATTTTCAAAATTAATAAGTGTTTCGTATGTTTTATTTAACCATTTTTGATGTTTAGAATCTACCATTGCACTAACTACAAACGGCGCAAAAAATGCTGAAGATTGATAATCATTTCCCGTTAAATTTCCACCATTCAATTTATAACCTGATTTTATATTTTCTGGATTTTTAGACGTATTGGATTTAATCCACTCATTAATTTTATTACAGGCATCTTTCCCTCTTTCGTCACCACTTACCAAATAATCAACGGCTATTCTCCATGGATCTCTACATGCGTTGTAAAAATAATTTCCATCACCTGTTGCATTTTCTAAATACTGTCCTTTTGGTGGTTTTGGATTATCGGTATCTGCATCGATTACAAAATCGGGCAATAAACCAGATTTTGGACTGCTATTTTCTTGTAAATGCTCAATAATAAAATAGCATTTTTCTAACACTTTATGCCATCTTTTTTCTCCTGTTGCATTTTCAAATGACCTGAAATGATCTAAAATAAAATCTGATGTTCTTGTACCGGTACCGTATTTTGCTTTTAAATCTACCCAATCACCCAGTAAAATAGTATTAAACTCTGGATGAATTTCAATGCGCATTATATCATTAATCATATCTAATGCCGTTTGCTTGTAATTAACTCTACCTTCACTTCCCCATTGATAATGGGCTAATAATAACGCAAAGGCAACATCTATATCACCATCGGTTGCAGTTCCTAAATCTTTTTGCCTTGTATTACAACCTGTAGTTTGCCTCCAAGATAATAATTTTGAATTAGGATATTGTTCTGTTTGTGCCAAATGATTGATGTAAAAATTATACATTCCATCAAATTTATCTTTTGCAAACACATCAAAACCAGCAAAATATGCCAATATCATCATACCGTAACCATGTGCTTCTGAAACGGTAATGTCTTCACCTGTTGGACGATATCTAATAAAATATTGATTATCTCCACATTCATTATTATGTAAGAATTTTTTTTGCCAATCCAAATAAAATAATGCTGTATGTTGATTCAACTCTAATTGAGTATAGTTTGAAGGTTTAATACTGCCTTCAGCATATTTTAAATTTTGTGGAAATGGATGATTTTGAGCATTTATAAAACTAGTTATAAATATCAAAATTATTGAAATTTTAAGTGTTGTTAAAGTTTTTTTCATAAGTTTTTTTTATAAATGCAATCTAATATTAAATTTGTTAAACCATTTTACTACCCAAACCATCAATAATGCAAACCCAAATGTCCAAAGAATTCCTTGAATACCTGATGTTGCAAATTCAGGCACAATAGAAAAACCTAACATCTTTTGTATACTTATTAATATATACGGTAAAATATAAATCAATAACGGATTTGTTGCTGCTGGCTTCATCCAGTTGGACCAATTGGTTTTATTTTTAACATCCAACACATAGTATAATACCAAAAACAATGCCGTCATTATTCCTACGCTATAAAAACACCACGTTGGTGTTGCCCAAATTTTTGAAATTGTAAAATAGGGGCGTAATAAGAAGCCTGCAAGCAATAATGCCAATACAAAACCTACTACATATTTTACACGTTGCATTAATGTTGCACTAATCTTTTTATTGAAAAACAATAATGACACTACTACACCACTTAGCGTAATAGTTGAATGTGTTGCGTGCTCCAAAGACATCATAAAACTTAATGATGGGAACTTTGTTTTACCTAATGCAAAAAACCCAGTCAATAGTACTATGGCCGATATTAATAATATTAAATTTCCTTTACTAAATATATAAATAAAACTTGAAAAAAAATACGCCAAACCAATTAAACCAAGAATTCCCCACCAATGGACTTGCATCATATTTCCATTTTCTCCTTTATACAAAAAGAACAAAACTATTAAGCCAACTATGCCTATTACTTTTAACACTTTTATGGTTGTCTCATTCATCGTTTTAGGATACATGTTCCATATTAAAATTGCAAAAACAAACGCCAAGAAATTCCATAATGCTATTGAGATAATCATTTGAGATTCGTCAAATGCCGTTCCTCCATTTACCATAAAAATCCCAAGAACTAATAAGCCAATTGTACGTATTAAAATGTGCTTATACAATTGCATTTTACTATCGCCTTTGAGTAATCTATGATTTATTGCAAATGGAATTGACATACCTACTAAGAATAGAAAACCTGGAAAAACAACATCTACAAATGTCATTTTATCTGCATCCGCAGGCATATGTTTCATTAATGGTGAAATATTAATCACGCTACTCATTTCGTTTACCCAAATCATAACTAAAATGGTTATTCCACGCAATACATCTATTGATAATATTCTTTTATTTTCTAAACTTACGTTTTTCATATCATATTAATTAAATAGTCCTGTAAAGTGCTCTACTCTATATATTTTTCCAACAGTTGATAATTCCCATTTTAATGAACCGTTTGAGTTTAACATAAGTATTTTCCCATTGGTTGCACTGGCAATTAGCATATCATTATTATTCATAATTTTCACACTTCCCATATAAGGTGAGAAATATTGTGATGACAAATAATGACTCTTTGTTGTTATTGCTGTCATGGCTGTATCATCTAACGATAATTCTAATAATCTAGATGTTGGCCTTTCCGTTACTCCACCATTATCAAACATTAAAATTTTTCCATTTTCAAATTCACTGGCATAATGCTGATATAAAAATGATGCATTTCCATCTAATGTATAGTCACCTCCAGTTCCCAATTTCCATATTACGTTACCTGATGTTGAATCTATTTTCCAAATTTGAGATATTCCTCTAAACGAAACTATATAATCTCCTTGATTGTCTATTGATATGGAATTTGCCCAAGGTTGTACATATGTTTGTGGCACTTCTGATCCATCAAAAGAATTCCATTCCCATATTTTTTGACCATTTGGATTAAAAACTTCAACACCTTCACCAGGTAATCCTCCAACCTCAACTTCTGTTAAGACGACACTATTTCCGTTTTCATCAAAAATAGCATCGTGATGAAAATAATGATTTACATCCGCTGTATCTTTTTTTAATTTCGATATAATTTCACCACCAAAAGCAGATTCAATAAGCATATTTCCAGTAGCAAAATTATTATTTAGATCGTCTTCTATCGTTAATAGCGTTCCTTTTACTGTTACTCTTGCCATCTGAATTTTATTTTCTGATGTTCTGTACCAAATCATTTTTCCTGTATTATCAACTACAATCATACAAGCGGGTAATACTTTATTATGGAATAAAAAATACCCTTCGTTTTCTTCACTAATAACATTATCAGCTTGATTATAAAATTCTTTTACAAAGAGTGGAACTGCACTTGTTGTAAAGCTTTTAATGTCTGAAACATCATCATTTTCTTGCCACTTTATTCGATAGTTATATGTTGAGCTTTCTGATAAGTTTAATAATGGAATTGTATGTGATGTTGTTTTTGAGCCAATAATACTTTGTTTAGCAGTCGATTCTAACTCATTAATGTTCCAATACAGAATAATTCCACTAACTGCTTGATTCGTGTTAAATAACACATTGGCAACTAATGCATCTTTACTTGCATTTTCAACAATAATACTACTTATAGTTATCGTTTTATCGATTGGTAAATCATCATTACAACCTATAAAAAAAAGTGTAATGATGATATAAAATATTTGTTTTTTCATAAAGTTTTAAGAAACTACTCTTTATCCCACCAAACTCTGGTTAACAAATCATCCGCACCTTGTCTATCAACAGCTTCTTGATAATTCACTGGATTTACTTGAGATTCAAATTCAGGATAAAAGAAACGTCTTGGAATAACTCCTCCAGTACCACTTGTGTACCATTCTACACCTTGAAATGGTGTTAGTGCCGGATAACCTGAACGTCTAAAGTTAGAATAAGATTCTAATCCGTTCATATATAAATTCACCCACATTTGTTCATTTATTACTCTAATTTTACCTTCCATATCAGCTGGTAAAGCATTTGCAGCAATAAAAGCATCTTTATCTGCTTGAGAAATATCTGGAGCACCAGGATACATAGAGACATGAGTCAAACCTGCTTGTAAACCAGCCTCATAATGTGCTTGAGCTCCTGTTGCGCCCCAACCTCTAACTGCTGCTTCGGCTAACAACAATTCTACCTCTGCATAGGTCATAACAAAATTAGGCGCTGCCTGATCTGCAATGTATTTACTTGGTTGCATATGTTTAGATATCATTGGAACATTAGCTACTAAATTACCAGTATTTGGATCAAACAAATCTCCATAAGCAGACCATTCGTTCCACCACATTGCGCCGTGAGTTATCCCTAATTGTAAGTATTGAGTTAAATCTGTTCCATCCTCTAAATAAGTTCCACCATAGATAAATAATCTAGGATCTCCAGTTAATTTTAAGTGATCTACAAACGTATTTGTTAATCTAAAACCTTCTGAATTAGCTGATGCTTGAAAAGTTTGAGATCTTCCATTACCACGGTTTTCGATATCTCCTTGTTGATAATCTATATCTTCGTGAATCATCATAGAAATATCATCATTACTCGTCATAACGCCACCAGAAATAGCAGCTTCAACTTGTGTTTTTGCTTCAGTTGGATTAACTTTTGTTAAACGAAAACCTAAACGCATTCTTAATGAATTTGCAAATTTTCGCCACTTATTAACATCTCCGTCAAGTAATAAATCTCCTTTTATAGTACCACTAGCTCCTGTTAATTGAACATTTGCTTTTTCTAATTCTATAAAAAAATCTGTATAAATATCTTCTTGCTTATCATAAGTTGGAAGTAAAATTCCTTCAGAAAATCCTTTTATAGCTTGCGAGTAAGGAATATCTCCATACATATCTGTCAATTCAGAAAACAAATACACACGCATGATTCTAGCTACAGAATTCATATTTTCCTGTCCTGCAACACCTTCGGTGCGTTCTAATAAGTTTTGTATGTTTTTTAATCCACCTGAAAAGCGATCTTCCCATAATGCTGCCCAATGTGATTTGTTTACAATATTATATTGTCCACCATGTTGACACCACCAAGATCCAGAAAAATACTGCATGGTTGACATTGCTATACCTAAATCATATTCCCAAATCGGCCCTCTATTACCTGATAAATCAAGTTGGACTTTGGCTAATTGGATTCCTGGATCTAGATCCGTATATGCATGTGGATTTGTGTTTAATTCTTCAAAGTGGTCAGTACAACTTTGAAATGCAATTAATGAAATTGCGATAACTATTATTTTAATTATTGTTTTCATATTAATATATTTTATTTTATTTTAAAATTAGAACTTTAATCTTACATTAAATCCATAACTCTTTCTTGTTGGCAAAGAACCATATTCTAAACCTTGCCCATTACCATTGTTATAGTTTGACTCTGGATCAATATTATCAACATTTTTATATAGTGTTAATAAATTCCTTCCAACTACTCCAATACTTATACCATTAAACGGTAATTTTTTAAGTGTTTTTTTAGGAAGTTTGTATGATATAGACACATCTCTTAACTTAACATAAGATGCATCATAAACATATTGTTCTGGAATATTATCAGACACAAAGCCCCAATATCTTGAAGGGTCTACAAATTTTTCATTTTTAATATATTCTGGATTGTCTTCCGTTCCTACATTCACAACTCCACCACCAACATAACCTGCATCTACTGCTAAATTTACAAAATCATCTGGATCATTTCCTGCATCAGTCCAAGCGATACTTGCAGCATCGTTTCTAGACACATAATCATTCCATCCGTCACGACCTTCTACAGTACCTGAATGTGATCCATTAGAGTACATTGTAGAATTTGTAATGGAATATATATCTGCTCCAAATTTAGCATCAATTGATGTTTTTAACGTTATACCTTTAAAACTAAAAGAGTTTGTCAGTCCTCCAGTCCATTTATGCAATGAATTTCCTAATTTTTGAACATCTCCAATCAATGGCATTCCGTCTGAACCGTGAATAATATTCCCATTAGGATCTCTTTGATAACCGGCTCCCGTTATTGTTCCAAATTCCTTACCTTCTTCTGCTATAATTTTAACACCTGCCCATCTTGCATCTGAGATTGTCATTATTTTCACATCGTCATGTAATTTTGTTACTGAATTTTGATTTTGTGCATAATTGACTGCAATATTCCACTTAAAATTTTCTGTTTTTATAGGACTAGCTGAAAGTAGTAATTCTAAACCCTTATTTTCAATAGAACCTGCATTTACAGATGCATATCTATAACCTGTAGTTTCTGGCACTTCTAATCTTAAAATTTGATTATCTACTACTTGAGAATAGTAACTAACGTCTAAATTTACTCTTCCTTTTAAGAATTTTAAATCTGTACCTATTTCATAAGAATTTGATTTTTCTGGTAATAAATTTCCATTTGGAATTGTTTCACCCAAAATACTACCCAATGGTTGACCTAGATGACTTAATCCAGTTAAACCGTATTCAAACGCCAATCTAAATGGGTCTGTATCTCCACCAACTTGCGCATAAGATAACCTTAATTTCCCAAATGGTAAAACATCACTTTCCATTTCAAAGGCATCTGTAAATACAAAACTCATTGATGCCGAAGGATAAAAGTAAGAGTTATTATCTGTAGGTAATGTAGATGACCAATCATTTCTTCCAGTTAGGTCTAAAAATAAATAATCTCCATAATTAATAGAAGTATAAGCATAAACTGATTGCACTTCTTTTCTTGGATTTCTTGGCGTTACAATAACTGTAGCAAAATTACTCATTGATGCTTGACCTGAATTAATAATTCCAGAGCCTCTAACAGCTAGTTCTTCTGTATTTTGTTTCGATAAGTTTGCACCACCACTTATTGAGAAGTACCATTTATCATTAATTTGTTTTGCGTATTGTACAATTCCATCAATATTGAATTCTTGAACGTTAAAATTATTTTCTTGCATAAAACCACCTTCTTTAGTAGGCGTTCCTTTATCATAAAACTGTTCAATATTAAATGCAAATTGATCAATTCCTGTTTTTACTTTAAAATTCCAATTATCAGTCATTTGATAATCAATAGAAGCAAAACCAAGTATTCTGTTTTTATTACTCTTATTAAAAGTTTTGTTGATAGTCCAATAGGGGTTTGCACGGTAAATATTACTATTCCAATCTACATAATCTCCATTTTCATCTACATAATGTTGTAAGTACGCTTGATCTACATTTCCTGCTAAACCAATTAATGGATTTCCAATATTAGTTACTGCATCTGTCAATGCTGGTCTATTATTCACTTCATCAGTAATATAAGTAACCTTTGCATCCAATTTTAATTTTTCAGATAATTTTGTATTTGCTCTTAATCCAATAGATAATCTATTCAAATTACTATTTGGCACAATGTCTTCGTTACTTACATTATTTACAGAAAAACGTATTGAAGTATCTTCGCCTCCACCAGAAACAGCAATACTATTATTAGTAGTAACTCCTTGTCTGAAAAAACCTTGAATATTATTTTCTACATATTTAAATGGATGTTCAATACCATCTGGCAATGTAATTAAATAATCACCGTCATATTTAGGACCCCAATTACTCTGTACAAGATTTGCTGGCTCATCAGTTCTAGGAAATCTTCCCGAAGATCCTTGACCGTAAATTTCTTGACGTTCTGTCAATTGAGTATGAATGTTATCAAAAGTAACTGTTGTATTGGTTTCAACACCCAATCCTTTTCCATCATTTTTCTTTTTTCCTTTTTTAGTAGTAATCAATATTACGCCATTTAAAGCTCTAGATCCGTATAAAGCAGATGCGCCTGCTCCTTTTAATACAGACACAGATTTAATATCTTCTGGATTAATATCTCCCAAACCATCTCCTAAATCTAAGCCACCCCATTGATCTGCCTGTCCTAAACTACCATTTTGTACTGGCACACCATCAATTACATATAATGGTTGATTATTACCTTCTATTTGGCTAATTCCACGAATCAAAACCCTATGAGATCCCGATGAACCAGAATTTGTTTGACCTATTTCAACCCCGGCAATCTTACCAGATAATGATGATATTGCATTCATTTCGGCTGTTCCTTGCAAGTCTTTACCTTTAACTTCTGAAATTGAATATCCTAATTCTCTACGCTCTCTCTTAATTCCTAATGCTGTAATAACAATAGTACCAAGATTGGTTGACATTGAATTAAGTACTACATCATACTTAGTTTCTTTTCCAACAACAACTTCTAGATCCTCATAGCCTATATATGAAAAAAGAAGAATATCACCTTCTTTCGCTTTAATTTTATAATTTCCATCAAAATCAGAAATTGTACCATTAGCAGACCCTTTAACTACAATATTAACATCAGGTAATACAAAGTCATCTTCAGAGCTTTTTACTGTTCCTGTAATACTTTGAGCAAAAGAATTTACACTAAAAAATAAAGATAATGCAAGTCCAAATAAAAATACTTTTTTTTTCATAATTAAGGTAGTTTAATTAATTTTAAGATTAGCACATAATTATAACAATATTCCAATAATATAAAATTATTTCGCTAAGTTACATAAATTCAAAGACGAAAAGCATTAATTTAACTACAAATCAATCATCATATTTATAACTCTCATTGACTATTTATTAAAAAAAATCAATATTAAACACATCCGTTTTTCAAACTAATTTTTTCATTTTTAAACGTTTTATTAGTTTGTTTAGCTATAAATTTTGGTTGATGGTAGAAATAATTTATTTTCCAATTTAATTAATTACTATATTGTCCAACAAAACTTAAACAAAACAAAATGGTTACATTAAGCACATTAGATTATTCTTTAATATTTTCATTTTTTGCAATAACATTGTTTATTGGATTTTATGTGTCAAAAACATCTGGAAAAAATTCGTCAGAATTTTTCCTTTCTGGAAGAAACATGCCTTGGTGGCTACTAGGATTATCCATGGTAGCAACAACTTTCTCTACTGACACACCAAACTTTGTAACAAATGTTGTAAGGGTAGATGGTGTTTCTGGAAATTGGGTTTGGTGGGCTTTTTTAATAACAGGCTTATTGACTGTTTTTGTTTATGCAAAACTTTGGCGGAAATCAAATGTTAGTACCGATTTAGAGTTTTACGAATTGAGATATGGTGGAAAACCTGCTAAGTTTTTAAGAAAATTTAGAGCAATTTATTTAGGTGTTATTTTTAATGTACTCGCAATGTCTGGAGTGACATTAGCAGCTATAAAAATAGGACAAATAATGTTAGGTCTAGAGCCTTGGCAAACAGTAATAAGTGCTGGGCTAATTACAGTAGTTTTTAGTGCTATTGGAGGTTTTAAAGGTGTGGTTTATACCGATTTTTTGTTGTTTTTTGTTGCCATGGCAGGAGCTATTGGAGCAGCGTATTTTTTAGTTAACTTACCAGAGGTTGGTGGCTTAGAAGCTTTAATTCAGCATGAAAATGTAGCAGATAAACTTTCTATTTTACCAGACTTTGACAATAAAGAAACCGTAATAACATTATTAATAATTCCGCTTACCGTTCAATGGTGGAGTACATGGTATCCAGGTGCAGAACCTGGTGGTGGTGGCTATATAGCGCAACGTATGTTAGCCGCAAAAGATGAAAACCATGCAATTGGCGCTACGTTTTTCTTTAATATAATGCATTATGCTTTACGTCCTTGGCCATGGATTATTGTTGCTTTGGCATCTTTGGTAGTTTTTCCTGATTTAGCAAGTATTAAAGAAGCTTTTCCAAATGTTACTGATGACAAATTAGGGCACGATTTAGCCTATTCTGCTATGTTAACAAAATTACCAAGTGGCTTATTAGGTTTAGTATTAGCATCATTGGTCGCTGCTTATATGAGTACAATTTCTACACATTTAAACTGGGGAGCCTCATATATTGTAAATGACTTTTACAAACAACAAATAAATCCAAATGCATCTGAAAAAAAATTAGTTGCTATTGGTAGGATTTCTACCGTACTTTTAATGGTGTTAAGTGCGCTATTTGCATTAATGCTACAAGATGCAAAACAATTATTTGACATTATAATAATGTTTGGAGCTGGTACTGGATTAATTTTTATATTGCGTTGGTTCTGGTGGAGAATTAATGCTTGGAGTGAAATTGTAGCTATGTTCTCATCTGGAATAATTTCAATGATTTTCACTTTCACATCCGTTGGAACATTTTTGTTTGTTGGAGACGAAGCAATCTTCCCAACTTGGGCAAAATTACCTATTGTCGTTTTCATCACTACTGCCATCTGGATAATAACTACTTTTATTACCAAGCCCGAAAGTAAAGAGGTATTACAAAATTTTTACAAAAGAATTCAACCTGGAGGTCCTGGTTGGCAAAAAGTTATTAATGAAGCGGCATCAAATAACATTAACATAGTTGATGATAAAGAAGGCTGGAGTGTTCCATTTGGAATTTTAGCTATGCTTCTTGGTTGTGTTCTTATTTACAGTTGTTTATTTGCAACTGGTTATTATATTTATGGCGATTTTACACCCGCAATATTTGCGACATTTTCTGCTATAATTTCTGGTTACCTATTAATTAAAATTTGGAAAAAAATAAAAGCTAAAATACTTTAATAATGAAACAAAGAATTGAGTCTGTAGATATTTTAAGAGGCATCACAATAGCTGCAATGATTTTAGTAAATACACCAGGTACTTGGAGTACAATATACGCACCATTATTACACGCCAAATGGCATGGCTTAACACCTACTGACTTAATTTTTCCATTTTTCTTGTTTATTGTTGGTATCTCTATATCATATGCTTATAAAAACAAACCTGTCAATTTTGGAACTTATAAAAAAATTGGCATTAGAAGTTTAAAACTCATCGGCTTAGGCTTATTCTTAAATTGGTTCATACCTCAATTTCCTTTTTTTAAAGATTTTGAATCCCTAAGACTTCCTGGAGTACTTCAACGTATTGGTGTCGTGTTTTTTGTATCTGCTATTATGTTTTTGCATTTTAATTGGAAAACATTATTAGGTATAAGTATTGTAGTTTTACTGGGATATTGGGCTTTATTAGGGTATGCTCCTCTTAATGGAGAAGCACCTACTTTCAATAGAGCTTCTAACAATTGGGCCAATTATATTGATTTAAAAATTTTTGGTAAACACATGTACAAAGCAGATTATGATCCCGAAGGTTTTATGAGTACAATACCATCAGTAATTACAAGTGTTTTAGGTATTTTGATTGGACAATTATTAGCTTCGGCTAAACCAAAAAAAGAACAATTATTATTTATATCTGCACTGGTATTATTAGCTTTAGGTTATTTATTAAATCTTGAATTTCCAATAAATAAAAAAATATGGAGTAGTAGTTTTGTACTAACTACCGCAGGCTGGGCGACATTAATATTAGGTGTTCTTTATTATATAATTGATGTTAAAGGAATGAGATTTGGCGCTATTTTTAAATATGCAGGAATGAATGCCATCACCGTTTATTTCCTTTCTAGTTTTATATCTAAAATGTTCTATATGGTAAATGTTAACGAAAACCAAACCATTCATGATTGGATTTATAATACTTTTTTTACAAGTGTTATTTCAATAGATAAGCTTGCATCTGCTCTCTACGCGCTTTCTGTTGTTAGTTTTTATTTGCTAATTGGGTTTATTCTTTACAAGAAAAAGATTTTTATTAAAGTTTAATTCTTTACATTTAAAATTATTTTCTTTGCGTGGTTTTGATATTTTCTACCAATTGGAATACGCTTTTTAGATACTTCAACTAAATTTCCTTCAATACTTATTATTTTATCAATTGCTATGGTAAACGATCTGTGAATTCTAATAAATTTACCTGTAGGCAACTCATTGGTGATACTGGTAAGAGATTTATGTACTAAATAATCGTCAGTTAAAGTAAATACTTTTATGTAATCTTTTAAGGATTCTATATACAGAATTTCTTTATAAAATATTTTAACTAATTTTTTATTTACTTTTAAAAATATATACGAATCCTTAACCAAATCACTCCTTAAAGAGGTGCTGGAATTTATACTTTTAGTAATTTTGTTTACTGTTTTCAAGAAACGATTAAAAGCTATTGGTTTTACTAAATAATCTAAAACATCCAACGTATAGCTCTCAATAGCGTATTCTCTATAAGCAGTTGTTATTACAATATTTGGCCTTACATCAAAGTTTTTAAGAAAATCTAATCCGTTCATTTTAGACATGTTTATATCTAAAAACACTACATCCAACATACTTGTTTCTATTGTAGAAATAGCTGAAATAGGATCATTAAAAGTCGCAACAATTTCAAAATCATCAAACTCATTTAAAAATTGTTCAATGACTTTTATTGCTAACGGTTCATCATCTATTATAATACATTTAACATTCATTAAATAGGAATTTTTAAGTTAACTAAATAGCTGTCTTTTATTACATTAGTACTTAATGTGAAATCATTTTCATACAATAAATGTAATCTTCTTTTTGTATTTTTAATTCCAATACCATGCTTGGTTACAATTTTATTTAAAATACTAAAATTATTTTCTACCTTAAATATAACATATTCATTCAATTTTTCAAAACTAATATTTAATTTGATATTATCGTTATTTTTAGTCCCATGTTTAAAACAATTTTCTATAAATGTTAAAAATAACAATGGTGGCACTTCAACTCCATTTAAATCACCAATTATTTCTGTATTGGAATCTATTTTACTTCCATGACGTAACTTCTCCAACTCTAAGTAGCTATAAATATAGTTAATTTCTTTTAATAAGCTTATTTTAGGATCTTTAACATCGTATAATACATATTGCATAATGTCGGACAATTTAAGGACCATATCTGGTGTTTTGTCAGATTTTGATAACGCTAAAGAATATAGGTTATTTAATGTATTAAAAAAAAAATGAGGTTGTATTTGAGATTTTAAAAAATTCAGTTCGGTTTGTAATTGTTCTTTTTTTAATTTATCATTTTTCCCTTTTTCATTAACCCAATCTACAGCTAGTTTAATTGAAGACACAAGTGCAATAACATAAACCTCACCTAAAACCACAGCCACAATATGATTAAAAGTGAAAGCTGCTTGCGCCTTCTCTGCTTCTGGCCAAATGTTTTCTGATACTAAAACATAATTTAGCCCAGTTCTAAAAGTATACAACAAAGCTAAAGAAACACTTAAATACATAAAAAAATACCAATATTTTTTAGTTAAAATAAATTTTGGAATTAAATAATAAACTACAAAATAAGTAATTAGAATATGTAAAGGAAACTCAACTAAATTTGATTTTAAGGAATAAACATAATCGTTAAAATAACTACCCCATCGTATAAAATTAAATAAAAAATAAACTACCCAAAACAATATATGATATTGTAGTGGAATTTGGTATTGTTTAATTGAGTTACGTTGATCCAAGTAAATACTTATGTTTGTGAAATTTCAAAAGTACATAATTATTTTTAAATAAAATAATCTAAAACTGATCATTAAAAAATGTCATTCATTGTCTTTTTTACGTTGTTTGCATAAAAAACAAGTTGTAATTTTTAAATAAATTTATATTTACATCGATTAATTATATTTTGAATTTATTAAATTAACGGGAAATATAATATTTCCCGTTAATTATTCTAAAACATTAAAATAAAATAAAAAATGACCAAAAGACCCTTTTTAAAAAATAGCATTACATATAGTGCTCCGGGAAAGTTTGAAGAAACTCGTTTTGAAAAAATACACAATGTTATTTTTAACGATTCAAATGAAGCATCTATTGTTGTCGCTAATGAAATTGCCTCTTTAATAAAGAAAAAAGCAATAAAAAACAAGCAATGTGTTTTAGGTTTGGCAACAGGATCTTCGCCTATTAAAGTTTATGAAGAACTTGTACGAATGCATCAAGAAGAAGGCTTAAGTTTTGAAAACGTCATTACTTTTAACTTGGATGAATATCTTCCAATGGAAAGAGCAGACATTCAAAGTTATTATTATTTTATGCACGAGCACTTATTCAACCATATTGATATTTTACCTGAAAACATCAATATTCCAAATGGAAATTTATCGCCCGAAAACGTTTATCAATACTGTGTAGATTATGAATTAAAAATAAAAGAAATTGGAGGTTTAGATTTTCAATTATTAGGTATTGGAAGAACTGGACATATTGGGTTTAACGAACCTGGATCTCATTTAAATTCTGGCACAAGAAGTATAACACTAGACCATATTACGCGAACCGATGCAGCTTCCTCATTTTTAGGGATAGAAAATGTTCCTAGAAAAGCAATAACTATGGGCGTAGCAACAGTTCATGCTGCTAAGCGTATTGTTTTAATGGCTTGGGGCGAACATAAAGCTCAAATTATACAAGAGACCATTGAAGGAAAAATATCTTCTCAAGTACCTGCCACTTACTTACAATATCACAAAAATGTAACCTTTGTACTTGATCAAGGTGCAGGCACAGAATTGACTAGAAATAAAACACCTTGGCTAGTTGGAACTTGTGAATGGGTTGAAGAATTAAGAGCCAAAGCAATAGTTTGGCTATGTGAGAAAATTGGAAAGTCTATTTTGAGATTAACCGATAAAGATTATAACGACAATGGAATGTCTGGTTTGTTGGTTTCTGAAGGAAGTGCATATGACTTAAATATTAAAATGTTTAATCAATTGCAACATAGCATTACTGGCTGGCCTGGAGGAAAACCTAATTCCGATGATTCAAAAAGACCAGAACGTGCCAAACCAGCAAAAAAACGTGTAATCATTTTTAGTCCACATCCAGATGATGATGTTATCTCAATGGGTGGAACATTTGATCGTTTGGTAGAGCAAGGTCACGAAGTACACATAGCATATCAAACCTCTGGAAATATTGCTGTTTCTGACGAAGAAGCTTTGAAATTTGCTGAAATAGGCTTACATTTAGATGCTAATGACAACACAAAAAACATAATAAACAGTATTAAAAATAAAAGAAAAAATAGTCCAGATACACTAGAGGTCCGTAAATTAAAAGGGCAAATTAGAAAAAGTGAGTCGCTAGCTGCAACACGTTTTTTAGGATTACCAGATAATCAAGTACATTTTTTAAACCTACCATTTTATGAAACTGGTACAATTAAGAAAGGGAATTTAACAGATGCCGATGTTAGTATCATCAATGAACTAATTGAAGAAATAAAACCACACCAAATATATGCAGCAGGTGATTTAGCAGATCCTCACGGCACACACAAAGTATGCTTAGATGCTATATTTTTAAGCTTATCTGCCTTAAAATCAAAAAAATTCATGGATGACTGTTGGGTTTGGCTATATCGTGGTGCTTGGCACGAATGGGAAACACACGAGATAGATATGGCAGTTCCTATGAGTCCAGACCAAGTTTTAAAGAAAAGACACGCTATCTTTTATCATCAATCTCAAAAAGATGGTGTTATGTTTCAAGGAGACGATTCAAGAGAATTTTGGGTTAGAGTTGAAGATAGAAACAAACTTACTGCAAATAAATATCACAAATTAGGTATGGCAGATTATGCCGCTATGGAAGCATTTAAACGTTATTACTTTTAAAAAAAAAATTACTTTGAAAAAATATATTTTTATTATATTGTGTATAATTACTTACACAACTATTGCTCAAAACAAACTCATCGAGAAGTACAATTTGATGCCTTGGCCAAAAGAAATTACTGAAAACAATCAGCAATTTATTCTTAAAATCGATTTTACAATTGGAATTAAAGATTTAAAAAACCAACGTATTGTTACTGCTACAACTCATTTTTTAAGACGAACATCAAACCGTACTGGTGTTTTTATAGATAAAGGTTATGCTGAATTAACTACAAATAATTCACTAGAAATTAATTACAAACGTGTAGGAAAATTAGAATTGCACGAAGATGAATCGTACACATTAACTGTAAAATCAAGTAAGATAACAATTGATGCTGTTACAGATATTGGTGCAATTAGAGCTCTAGAAACTTTATTACAACTACTTACTTCAAATGAAAATCATTATTTTTTCTCAGGTGTTTCTGTAAAAGATGAACCTCGCTTTCCTTGGCGCGGATTAATGATTGACGCCGCAAGACACTTTCAACCTGTTGCTGTTATTAAACGAAATTTAGACGCTATGGCAATGATGAAAATGAACGTTTTTCATTGGCATCTATGCGACGATCAAGGCTATAGAATTGAATCTTTTGTATTTCCAAAATTACACGAATTAAGTTCGGATGGAGAATATTACACTCAAAATCAGATTAAAGATGTCGTTAATTACGCGAAAATTAGAGGCATTAGAGTGATTCCAGAAATTGATGTGCCTGGTCACGGTACAGCAATACTTACCGCTTATCCCGAATTAGCAAGTGAAGACAATGCGTCATATGAACTACAACGTTTTGCAGGGATTTTTAACCCTACTTTAAACCCTACAATTGAAAAAACATACGAGTTTTTAAACAAACTCTTTGGTGAATTAACACCTCTTTTTGAGGATGATTACTTTCATATAGGTGGCGATGAAAACGAAGGAAAACATTGGGATGCAAATCCAAACATTCAAGCATTCATGAAAAAGAAAGGCTTTGAAACAAATCATGATTTACAAACTTATTTTAATATCAGGTTACAAAAAATATTGAAAAAATACGATAAAAAATTAGTTGGTTGGGAAGAAATTATGACTGATGATATGCCTAAATCTGCATTAATTCATTCGTGGAAAACTTATGAAGAAGGCGAAGTAGGCTCCATAGAAAAAGCAGTTAAAGAATGTAGAGAAACATTACTCTCTAATGGTTACTATCTAGATTTAATGCTTCCAATTGAAGATCATTACAATGTAGATCCAATGCCACAAGCAGATTTATCTGATAAAGAAAAGAAACGTATTTTAGGTGGAGAAGCAACAATGTGGGGAGAATTGATCACACCATTAACCATAGATTCTAGAATTTGGCCTAGAACTGCAGCTATTGCAGAACGTTTTTGGTCAAAATCCTCAATTACTGATATTGAAAACATGAAAAAACGCTTAAAAGACATATCTTTTAAACTTGAGGAAGTTGGTATTATGCATATAAGAAATCGTACTGTAATTTTAAGAAGTATGACTAACAATCAAGATGTTTCATCACTACTACCCTTAACAGATATTTGCGAACCAATTAAAAGATACACACGAAACGCAGGAGGAACAGAATATAAATCATATTCACCTTTCACCTTATTAGCTGATGCTTGTACGGCAGATGCTTTTGATAAATCGAGTTTTAAAAAGGTAGTAAATAACTATTTACAGAATAAAAACAATGCAAATGATGTTATAGTTTATTTAGATAAATGGATTAATGGTTACAATCAGTTTGAGAAGCTTAAAATGAACCCTATTTTAACGGAAATTAAACCTGCTTATAAAAATTTATCAGCCTTAGCAAAAAATTTAAAAACGATGATGCAAACATCTGATAAAATAACAGAAAATAACTTAACAGAAGCTGTGAATTTATTACAATTATTAGAGGAACCATTTGTTGATGTTGAAGTAACTACTTTAAAAGATTTAAAAAGTATTGTTGAACAATTCAAAAAAAATAGTTAATCAACTATTAAAACTATTTTATGAAATTTAAAAGCATTCTTATTTTATCAGGCATTATAACTCTTTTTTTTTCTTGCAAAAAGGAAATCAATACAAGTTTAGATTTTACAAAAGAATCTCTTTTCACTAAAGGAATTGAAGGCCCGGCAGTTGATAGTAAAGGTAACTTATATGCTGTAAACTTTAAAGAAGAAGGAACTATTGGTATTACAAACTCAAAAGGAGACTCTAAAATATTTACCACATTAGCTAATGGAAGCATTGGGAATGGAATTAGATTTGATAAAAACGATAATATGTATATAGCAGATTATGTTAATCATAATATTCTATACATCAAAAAAGGAACAACTAACGCAGTTGTTTATGCGCACGATTCCATTATGAACCAACCAAATGATTTAGCCATTGCACCAAATAGCACATTATACGCAAGTGATCCTAATTGGGAAACAAGCACAGGAAATTTATGGATGTGTAAAGATGAAAAAATGGTACTCTTAGAGAAAAATATGGGTACAACAAATGGTATTGAAGTATCACCTAACGGAAAAAAATTATATGTAAACGAATCCATTCAACGCAATGTTTGGGTATATGACATTGCAAAAGATGGTACACTTAGCAATAAAAAAATTATGACTACGTTTCCAGATTTTGGTTTAGATGGTATGCGTTGCGACAAAAAAGGTAACCTTTACATTTGCAGATATGGTAAAGGAACTATTGTTATAATATCACCAGAAGGAAAATTATTACGAGAAATCACTTTAAAAGGAAAGAATCCAACCAATATTGCTTTTGGAGGTAAAGATAATGCTCAGTGTTTTGTAACAATCTCAGATAGAGGTTGCTTTGAAACTTTTGAGGCTTCTTTTCCTGGACGAAAATTTAAGTAAACTAGACGTGATTTACGTTTTCTAAACGCATAACCCAATAACTTTTTATAGCCACTATAAGTTACTTTTATTGCATTACAATCTTGCATGTTATTTATGCCTTATAAGATTAAACATCAATATATTCTAAATTGTGCCTCATTTTTGTAACTTTGTTACTTATTCCAAAAATGAACTATAATGAGTAGAATAGCTGAATCCGAATTAATTTTAAATCCAGACGGAAGTATTTATCACCTTAATTTACATCCCGAAAATATAGCAGATACTATAATTTTTGTGGGCGATCAAAATCGGGTCCCAAAAGTTGCCAAACATTTTGATTCCATTGAATTTGAAACTCAAAAAAGAGAATTTAGAACCATTACTGGAATATTTAAAGGAAAACGATTATCGGTTATTTCTACAGGAATTGGTCCAGACAATATTGATATCGTAATGAATGAACTGGATGCGCTAGTAAATATTGATTTAAAAACAAGGACACTTAAAGACACACATAAATCATTATCCATTATCCGTATGGGAACATCTGGTTCATTACAAAAAGACATTCCGGTTGATAGTTTTGTACTAGGTAAATACGGTTTAGGATTTGATGGTATGTTACACGCGTATGATTGTAAACATATTCTCGAAGCAACTATGGAAGATGCGTTTATAGAACACACTAACTACTGTTCTAGAAAATCACGACCGTACATCGTAAAGTGTAGTACACTATTAGAAAATCACATTAACTCTAAGGAAATATTTTCTGGCATAACAGGAACTGCTGGTGGCTTCTACGGACCGCAAGGTCGTATTTTAAGATTAGCAATTCAGGACAACGATTTAAATAATAAAATAGACTCTTTTAGTTTTAATGACATAAGAGTAACCAATCTTGAAATGGAAACCTCAGCAATTTATGGTTTGGCAAAATTACTAGGTCATCACGCGCTCTCAATGAATGCTATTATTGCCAATAGAGCCAATGGAACATTTAGTAAAGATCCGTATAAAACTGTAGAAAAACTGATAGATTATACTTTAAACAAAATCGTTTCCTAATTCAGTAGAAAAGTAGTTGCAAAAAATTCTAATCATATCATCCGTTTGGGTAGAACCAAATTCATCTGCTGCTGGGAATAGAATGTTGCAGTTAATTGATGTGTTTCAAAGTCAAAATTGGCAAATTACGTATGCAAGTACTTCGCTGAAGAGCGACTTTGCTGTAAACCTTGCTTCATTACAAATAGAATCATCTATAATTAAAATTAACGACAAGAGTTTTGATACATTTATAACCGAATTAAATCCTACAATTGTTGTATTTGATCGTTTTATTATTGAAGAGCAATTTGGCTGGCGCGTTTCTGAAATTTTACCAAATTGTATAAAAATACTTGATACTGAAGACTTGCATTGCCTCCGTAAAAGACGTCAAGTAGCTCTAAAAGAGAATCGTACCTTTAATGAAATCGACTTATTAAAAAGTGACATTGCAAAAAGAGAAATAGCCAGTATTTTAAGATGTGATTTATCACTAATCATATCTTCTTACGAAATGCAATTACTAAAGGGTACATTTAGAATTGATGCAAATTTACTTTGTTATGTTCCTTTTTTACTGGATGAATTATCAAACAACATACAATTACCTTTTTTCCAAGAACGAAATCACTTCTACTTTATAGGTAATTTTTTACATCAACCAAATGCAGATACTGTACTTTACTTAAAAAAAGATATTTGGCCACTGCTTTCTAAAAAATTACCAAAAGCCGAATTACATATTTATGGCGCTTATCCAACCCAACAAATTTTACAATTGCACAACACAAAAGAACGCTTTTTTGTAAAAGGTAGAGTTGAGAATGTCAACGATACTGTAAAACAATACAAAATATGTTTAGCACCAATTAGATTTGGTGCAGGGCTTAAGGGTAAATTAATTGAAGCCATGCAAAATGGCACACCAAGTATAACAAGCTCAATTGGTGCAGAAGCTATGCATCAAAATTTAAAATGGAGTGGTTGTATTGAAAATGATATTATTAAAATTGTAACAGCCTCTACCCTTTTATATCAAGATAAAGAACTATGGCTAACAGCGCAACAAAACGGATTTAAAATCATCAATACGTGCTATAACAAAAACGACTATTCAAGCCACTTAATTGAAGTTATTTTATTAATTTCAAGAAACTTATCTCATCATAGAACGCAAAATTTTATGGGGTCATTGTTACAGCATCACACATTAAAAAGTACTAAGTATTTATCGCAATGGATTGAGGCTAAAAACAAGAACATCTCAAAATAATTTGCACTCCAAATTTGGTTTTTACATATTTTTTTTTATCTTTGGAAAACAGAAATTTGTAATAAGTACTTATTTCTCATTTAACTAACCCGAATCAATTTCCCTTAAATGTATTCAAAAAACTTTCCTTTTTAAAGGCAAGTTTTTATGTACGCGGAATAGATTCACAAAACCTTTCATAATATGAAAAAACAATTAACAGTATTATTCAGTTTATTTATTGCATTTGCAATGTTCGCTCAAGAACGAAGTTGTGGTACAATGGAAAATCTTGAAATCAGAAAACAGAATGATCCCAATCTAGAAACGCGCATGGCAGAAATTGAGTCATTTACGCAAACAAAAATTTCGGAAATGCAAAACAATAAAATTTCTGGAAGTATCATTACAATTCCTGTAGTTGTTCACGTATTGTATAGAAACAGCACCGAAAACATTAGTGTTGCTCAAATACAATCTCAATTAGATGTGCTTAATGAAGATTTTAGACGCACAAATAGTAATGCAGATAATACGTGGTCACAAGCTGCAGATACGCAAATTGAATTCTGTTTATCAAGTGTTGATCCAAATGGAAATGCCACAAGTGGTATTACTAGAAAATCTACAACTCGACAAGATTGGGGCGCAAATGATGATGCTAAAAGCTCTTCAACAGGTGGAATTAATCCTTGGAATACTGCAGAGTATCTTAATATGTGGATTGTTCCAAAAATGACTACTGTTTCTCAAGGGCAAACCATAAATTTATTAGGGTATGCACAATTTCCAGGAGGCTCAGCTGCTACTGATGGATTAGTTATGATTTACAACGCCTTTGGTCGTGTTGGAGCTGTAACTGCACCATATGATGGAGGAAGAACAACAACTCACGAAATTGGTCATTATTTTAATTTACGTCACATTTGGGGAGATTCCAATTGCGGAAGTGATTTTGTAAGCGACACACCAACGCATCAAACATCAAATAGAGGTTGTCCAACGGGGCAACAATCTTGTGGTTCAACAGATATGCCGCAAAACTATATGGATTACACAAATGATTCTTGTATGAATTTATTCACACTTGGTCAAAAAAATAGAATGCGTGCAGTTTTAGCTTCTGGAGGTGCAAGAAGAACCTTAGCATTATCTGATAAATGTGGAGGAGCTCCTACACCTACATGTTCTGATGGTATTCAAAATGGTAATGAAACCGGCGTTGATTGTGGTGGCTCATGTACACCTTGTTCAACAGACACAGGATGCACAAGTACAATTTCAACGTTCCCATACAGCGAAGGATTTGAAAGTTCTATTGGAGCTTGGACACAGTCAAGTGCAGATAATTTAGATTGGACTAGAGATGCTAGTGGTACACCTTCTGGAGGAACTGGACCTTCAAATGCATCTCAAGGTAGCAATTATCTTTATGTAGAAGCATCGGGAAGTAACGTTGGTTATCCAACCAAACGTGCAATTTTAAATTCACCTTGTTTCAATTTATCTGGTAAAACATCGGCTAACTTTACATTTAAATATCACATGTTTGGAAGTACAGATATGGGATCAATTAATTTGGAAGCTAGTAGTAATAATGGAGCAACTTGGACAAGTGTTTGGAGCAAAACAGGCAATAAAGGAGATGCTTGGTTATCAGCAAATGTGAATTTAAGTGGTTATTTAGGAAGCAATGTTAAATTACGTTTTAACAGACTTACTGGTGGAACTTGGAAAGCAGATGTTGCTATTGACGATCTTAAATTAACTGCAACAGGCTCAAGTGGTGGCGGATCAAGTTGTTCTAGCGGAATTACGTCATTCCCTTACAATGAAGGTTACGAAAACACTTTAGGTGCTTGGACGCAATCAAGTGCAGATGATATTAACTGGACTGTTGACGCAAGTGGAACGCCTTCTGGTGGCACTGGACCATCAAGCGCATCTCAAGGCACTTATTATGTTTATGTTGAAGCATCTGGAAGTGGAACGGGTTATCCTAACAAGCAAGCGATCATTAATTCACCTTGTTATGACTTAACTGGAAAAACAGCTGCTAACTTCACTTTTAAATATCATATGTTTGGAAGTACAGATATGGGAAGTATTGCTTTGGAAGCAAGTGATGACAATGGTTCAACTTGGACTAGTGTTTGGAGTAAAACAGGTAATAAAGGAGATTCTTGGTTATCAGCAGATGTTAATTTAAGTGCTTATCTTGGCGATTCAGTTCAGCTACGTTTTAATAGAATTACTGGTGGAACTTGGAAAGCAGATGTTGCTATTGATGATGTTAAATTTACAGCGTCAGGTAGTGGCGGTGGCGGATCGTCTACTACAAATGTAACGCTTTCTATCACTTTTGATGATTATCCAGAGGAATCAAGTTGGGAAATTAGAGATAGCAACAATGCCATTGCAGCATCAGGTGGAACATATGCTTCTGAAGCAGACCGATCTACTTTAACTCTTAGTGGAGATTTTGCAACAGGTTGTTATACCTTTATAATGAAAGATGCTTATGGAGATGGTATGTGTTGTACTTACGGCAACGGATCTTACACTTTAACAGACAATTCAAACGGTTCTGTTTTAGCAAATGGAGGTACATATACAAGTTCTGACTCTACAAGTTTCTGTCTTGGAGGCGCTACAAATAGAAGTTTTGCAGGAAGCGATTACGAAGCTACTATTGGGTTTAACATCTATCCAAATCCTGTAAATGATGTGTTAAATATTGAAATGTTTGGTGCAGATTCACAATCTTATGAAATTTATAATGCCTTAGGTCAAATTGTTTTAAAAGGTGCATTTACTAAAACTGTAGATGTTTCTAGATTAGAACAAGGACTGTATATTTATAAAATTAACATTGGTGAAAAATACAAGACTCAACGTTTTGTGAAACAATAAATAAGTAGATTTATTTTTAAAAGTCCATCAGTAATTACTGATGGACTTTTTTTATGCTTTTTATTGTAACTTTACAAGGCGTAAAACTACTTATATATAAAACCAATCCAAATGTTCTCAAAATTCTTAAGCCTAGAGTGGAAACAATTCAAACGCTCATCTTATTGGCAAAAAAGTGTTATCCTTAATATCTTTTTAGTTTTACTTGCCTTGTATTTTTTAGTTTCTTTTTTAGTTTTAGGCTTTTTTTTATATCCATTATTAGAAAAACAATTCCCAGATCAAGATCCATTAAAAATTGTAAATGGGTTTATTTTATATTGGTTATTATTTGATTTAGTTTTTAGATATTTAATGCAAAAATTACCAGCATTAAAAAGCAAGCCACTTTTAAGCATGCCAATTAAAAAGAAGTATTTAATACATTATATTCTTGGGAAATCGGTTTTTTCTTTCTTTAACATATTTGCCATGTTTGCTGTTATACCATTTGGCATCGTACTTATAATGCATAACTATTCTGTAGGTTCTGTTTTGGCTTGGGTGTTTAGTTTGCTATGTCTAGTATTGACACTTAATTTTGTAAATTTTCTCATAAACAAAAGCAATCATTTTTTTATAGGTATTGCAATTTTATTACTAACCACGTTAAGTTTAGATTACTTTAATGTAATTGATTTTAAATCCATATCGGCAACTATTTTTAATAGTATTTACGCAAATCCATTATCTATTTTAGCGCCTGTAACACTTTTAATAGGCAGTTACTATCTTAATTTTAAAGATTTGAAATCTAAATTATTTGTAGATGGCGCGGTTTCTAAAAACCTAAAAGATGTAAATACGTCCGATTTAAGTTGGACGAATCGTTTTGGGGAAATGTCCACTTTTCTTAAAAATGATATGCGCTTAATTTGGCGAAACAAAAGACCTAAAATGGTATTTATAATGTCGTTTATCTTTCTCTTTTACGGTATGATGTTCTACACCAACACAAAATATATGAATATGCCCGCTATGTTAGTTTTTGTGAGTGTTTTTATTACTGGAATGTTCACAATGAATTTTGGACAATTTATTCCAGCTTGGGACAGTTCGTATTATGGTATGCTGATGAGTCAGAATATAAAATATAGAAAATATTTAGAATCCAAATGGTTTTTAATGACTGCTATGACTTTAGTTTTATTAATTTTAAGTATTCCATATGCTTACTTTGGATGGAATATAATAATGCTATTATTTGCAGGCGCTATTTTTAATATTGGCTTTAGCAGCTTGTTTATTTTATTTGCAGGTTCATTTAATCGAAAACGGATTGATCTCGACAGAAGTGCTTTTGCAAATTATCAAGGTACAAGCGCCACTCAATTTTTAATGATTATACCAATTATGTTATTTCCAATGCTTATCTTTTATTTAGCAAATCGCTTTTTTGGATTTAATTATGGTGTATTAGCTTTAACTATCGTAGGCACTATAGGTATCGTTTTTAAAAACTATTTTATGACTAAAATTGAAAAACTATACATTAAAAATAAATACAAACAAATTAGTGCTTTTAACGAAACTAGTTAGATGTGGTGGTAGTGGTCAGTGGTCAGTAAAATAATTAAATTTTCGTATAAAAAATCAACCGTAAAAGGACTTAACAGTTAATACTAAAAAAAATGATACAAACAACAAACCTCAGTAAAGAATACGGACAAGCTACTGTTTTAAATATAGAAAAATTAGATATCCCAAAAGGACAAAGTCTTGGCTTAGTTGGTAACAATGGCGCTGGAAAAACGACTTATTTTAACTTATTGTTAGATTTGATTCAACCAACAACTGGATTTATAAAAAATAATGACATTCAAGTAGACCAAAGTGAAGAATGGAAACCGTTTACCGCAGCTTTTATAGATGAAACTTTTTTAATTGGGTATTTAACTCCCGAAGAATATTTCTACTTCATCGGTGAATTAAGAGGCGAAAACAAAGCAGATATTGATACTTTTCTAGAACAGTTTTCCGAAATCTTTAATGATGAAATATTAGGAAAAAAGAAGTATTTAAGAGATCTATCTAAAGGGAATCAAAAAAAAGCAGGCATTGTAGCTGCTATGATTGGTAGTCCTGAAGTCATTATTTTAGACGAACCATTTGCAAATTTAGATCCAACAACACAAATTAGATTAAAAAAAATACTAAAAGCCTTAACCAATAACAAACAGGTTACCGTATTAATTTCGAGTCATGATTTGGGTCACGTTACTGAAGTTTGCGAACGTATTGTTGTGTTAGAAAAAGGGAATATCATTAAAGATATAAAAACATCTCCCGAAACTCTAAAAGAGTTAGAAGCGCATTTTACATTATAATCATTCTGTTTAATGTATTTTTTTGTAATTTTACCGACTATTGCTTTTTTTAGGCAATAATTAGAATTAAAAAAAGTTTTAACAAAGAACTAAAAGAATACCATTGAAACAGTTTTTATATAAAATATTACTTGTTATTTCCATTATAACTTTAATTGCAAGTTGTTCCACAAGAAAAGATCGCTTTTTAAATAGAGCTTTTCATGCCACAACTACTAAGTATAATGTACTTTATAATGGTAAAGTCGCTTATAAAGCACAGATAAAGCAAATTAATGATAATTATAAAGATGATTTTGGGGATATTCTACCAATTGAACCCTTAAAAATTAAGGAAGAACTTGCATTGCCAAAAGCGCCACGCGCAATGGATAATGGAGGAAGCTCTTCAACTGGCGGTTTTGCCAAAGCAGAAGAGAAAGCTGTAAAAGCGGTTCAAAAGCATTCCATGAATTTAAATGGGAGTGAAAAAAACAAACAAATTGACGATGCTTATTTATTATTAGGAAAAGCAAGATACTACGACCAACGTTTTGTACCAGCATTAGAAACATTTGCATATATAATAAAGAATTATCCCAAATCAAAATTACACACTACTGCTATAATATGGGAAGCAAAATCTTTAATTAGATTAGGCAATCCAGATGAAGCGGTTATTAAACTTGACTTACTCTTAAAAAAAGACAAATTAAGTGACCACATAAAGCACGAAGCCTTAACGGCTATGGCTTTTGCATACAACAAACAAGATAGCATTCAAAATGTTATTAATCTATTGGACTCTACTTTGTTGTATAAAACTAAAAATCACAATCAAAAAGCGCGTAACTTATTTATTTTAGGACAGCTATATAGAATTCAACAAAAAATTGATTCTTCAAATGTTATCTTTGAAAAATTAAGTAGCTTTAAAAAAGCACCTTATCGCTTTAAAGTACATTCAAGATTAGAACGTGCAAAAAACTTCAATAGCAAAACGGATGATGCCGAACTATTAAAAAAATCTTTAATCAAATTAGCAAAGAATAGAGATAATCGACCTTTTTTAGATGGGATTTTCTTTCAACTTGGAAAAATTGCCTTAGCAACAGACAATACAGATAATGCCCTTGATTATTTTAAAAAATCTATCCGCACTAAACAAGCGCATGACAATCAAAAAAGTTTAGCTTACGAAGAAATTGGAAATATAGAATTTGATAAAGCACATTTTTTAGATGCAGGTTCGTATTATGATAGCGTTTTAAACTTAGCTCAGAATAAAAACACAAAACGCATTAGAAAACTTACTCGAAAGAGAAATAGTCTAAATGAAGTTATTAGACTAGAAAACATTGTGTCTAAAAATGACAGTATTTTAAATCTCACAACTTTATCTAAAGAAGCGCAAGAAAATTTCTTTAACACTTACATAGATAAATTGAAAAAGGAAGATGAAGAGGCTAGAATTATTGCAGAAAATACAAAAAATTCGGGCAATGAAAATGCAAATACTTCATCTAAAAAAACAAAAAAAGGCGGTAAGTTTTATTTTTATAATGCGCAAACAACAGGCTTTGGACAAGTTGAATTTCAAAAAATATGGGGTAAACGGGCTTTAGATGATAATTGGAGATTATCAAACAAACAATCTACCGAGCAAACTAATGATGACGAAGCCAATGGTGAAACAGAAGTAGATAAATCCAAAAAATATGATTTAGATTATTATATAAGTAGTATTCCAACAGAAGAAAAAACCATAAATGAGTTAAAGAAGCTACGGAATGATGCATACTATAATGTTGGATTAATTTATAAGGAACAATTTAAAAAATATGACTTATCCACTCAAAAATTAGAGCAGCTTTTAAGTTTTTCACCTAATGAAAAGATGGTACTTCCAACATACTATCATTTATATAAAGCTTTTGGCCATTTTAATGAAGAAAAAAGTGATTTTTACAAAAATAAAATTACAGAAGAATATCCCAATACGAAATTTGCAAAACTAATTCAAAATCCCGAATCAGCATATACAAAAACCGATGAAGACTCACCTCAAAACACATACAAGGAAGCCTACATTTTATATAATAATAAAAAATACAGTGATGTTTTGATTGCGTGCAAAAAAGCAATATCTCAATTCTCTAACGACCCCATAATTCCAAAATTTGAATTGTTAAAAGCTTACGCGACTGCAAAAACAACTAATAAGAACACGTTTATTGAAGCACTTGAGTTTGTTAAAACTAGCTATCCAAACACAGAGGAAGGCATTCATGCTGCAACAGTAATTGCAAGCTTAAAAGGTGTAAAAACAAATATTAAACCAAAAGGAAAAGCAGAAGAGCCTATTAAACAAAAAACAAATACTAATAAAAAGAAAAGCAAAGCAAAAAAAAATTCGAAAGAAAACAACCTGCCGTCCAACGAAGCCATGTTGAAACTTATTGAAAGTAAGAAAAAACGTAATATGGGACCTCCAGGATCTAAATAATATTTAAACAACTATTCAAAACCAAACAATTATGTTTTCAGACAAAAAAAACAAATCAGCAACCGCAACACCTTCAGGAGAGCGTAATATCATTGCAAAAAACACAACATTTATTGGAGAAATTATTTCTGATGGTGACTTTAGAGTAGATGGTACTATTGAAGGATCAATTAAAACTTCTGGACGAATCATAATAGGTAAAGAAGGAAAAATTGTAGGTAAAACTTTTTGTAACAATGCCGATGTTGAAGGAAGCATTCAAGGCGAATTAACAGTTGAAGAGCTATTAACACTTAAAGAATCTGCAAACATACAAGGCGACGTTTCAATGGAAAAACTATCCGTTGCGCCAGGAGCAATTTTTAACGTTAATTGTACCATGAAAGGTGGTGTAAAATCACTAAATGATGGCAAAGGAAAATCCGAAAAAACAGCGTAATAAGATTACTCGATTTTCAGGCATGGCATTCCAAATGGGAATTACCATTTTTGTAGGTGTATTTATTGGAACTAAATTGGATGAAAAATATCCAAATAAAAACAGCATCTATACTTTAATATTTACGTTACTATTTTTATTCGCATCACTATACACCGTAATCAAACAAGCCATAAAATTAAGTAATGACCAAGACTAACTCCATTCAATATCATTTATTAAAAATTGTTATAAATACTTTAGTTTTCACTTTAGTT
>JAZGEV010000045.1:0-50753 GCA_036478895.1 Flavobacteriaceae bacterium
TAATGTCTGTTTTTGTTCGTATAAATCCTGATTCTCAACGTTAAGCATACTATTTCTTTGAGCTAAAGAGTCATTAATTTTAATCATCTTTTTTGATGTAATTGTTAGTTCCTCAATTTTATTTTTATAAAATTTTATTAACTTTGAATCACTTCTTTTCATCTTCTTTACTACGGATTCAAAATCGGCTATTCGGTTTTTTTGACGCGTTAATTCTTCAGATAAAAAAGTGTTTTTTGAGATGGCATCTTCATAAGAGTCTCTAATTCTATTAAAATCAACTAATAATAAATCTTTCTCATTTTTAAATGCTATTTCTTTTTTTTCAAATTCTAAATTTTTAGTATAACTATTGTAGCCTAAAAATGCTATTACAAATAATAAAATTACAATTAATAATTTTTTCAAAGTATCTGACATAGTTTTATTTTTTTACGCAATTATAAATAAATGCAGGTGGAAAATTTATAGCTTCAAATTGTAGTTTTACATTTTCACTTTTAAATATTTTTTTTATTTTTTTATAGCAATAAGGCGAATATTGAAATTGTGAAAATTGACCATTATTCTTTAATACTTTTTTAGAATTTTGAAGAATTTTATCGACAACATTTTTTGGTATATTACTTAACGGAAGACTTGATATAATGCAGTCTACCTCTTTGATATTCAATTTGTTAATAACATTTTCAATCAACTCAGCAGATTCGTTTACCAATATTAATCTGTCATCGTTAATCTGTTTTAAATGATTAAAGAATTCATCGTTAATTTCAAAGCAAATCAGTTTACTATTTGAATGCATTCTATTTAATATTTCTTTAGTAACATTGCCATTACCAGGACCAAATTCTACAATTACAGAAATATTATTAAAATCAATTTCTTTTAAAAGTTTTTTAATTAAAAACCGTGAACTTGGGACTATAGTTCCCGATGTTTTAATGTTTTTAACAGCTTCTTTAAAAAAGGCTTTTTTCGTTTTCACTCTAAGAATTAATTAATTTATTGTAGTTTAGTTTAAAATATTTAGCAAAGATGCAATTTTTTAAGGATATTTCACATATTTTTTTTCCCAATATTTGTTTAACTTGTAAAGCCACATTAGCAAATAATGAGCAGGTAATTTGTACATATTGTATTTACGATTTACCTACAACAAATTTTACCAAAACAAAGAGTGATGTAATAATTAAGATTTTCTATGGCAGAATTACTTTAGAAAATGCAACATCGTTATTATATTTTAAGAAAAAAAGTTTAGTTCAAACATTAATACACAGTTTAAAATATCAAAATAAAGAAGAGGTTGGTAAGTTTCTTGGAGAATGGCTAGGTGAAGAAATGAAACAAAGTAACTCATACAATACTATTGATTTTATAGTCCCAGTACCTTTGCATATAGAACGTTTCAAGAGTAGAGGCTATAATCAATTAACAGAATTTGGTTTAGCTTTGAGTTCTGCTTTAAAGACAAACTTTAATGCTAGTAATTTGTTAAAACAAACGCCTAATAAAACGCAAACTAAAAAAGGACGCATTGATCGTATTATTAATTCAAAGGAGTTATTTTATCTTAATAATATTGATACTTTTGAAAATAAACACATATTATTAGTAGATGACATTATTACAACAGGCGCAACAATTGAGGCATGCTGTACTGAATTATTGAAATCAAAAAACATAAAAATAAGTATTGCAGTTATGGCAATTACGGTTTAACAATTAATTAGTTTAAATCCTAAAAAATAGTTGTTTCTTTGTCATATATTTATTAGATACATTTATGAAAACCCGATTTCTTATTTTAATGATACTGCTTTTAACCTTATTTAATTGCGCAAGAAGAGGTTCTTTAACAGGTGGTGATAAAGATGAAAAGACACCTATTTTAATTAAAACAGTCCCTCAATTTGAATCTATTAACTTTTCTGCTAATGAAATTAAAATTTATTTTGATGAATACATTAAACTAAAAGATTTAAGAAAACATTTGGTTGTATCTCCACCATTAAAGTATGCTCCTATAATATCACCTCAAGGCACGCCAAGCAAAAAAATAACAATTAAAATAAAAGACACCTTATTACCAAATACTACCTATTCATTTAATTTTGGAGAAAGTATTATTGATAATAATGAAGGCAATATTATAAGTGATTTTAAATATATTTTTTCAACAGGAAACTATATTGACTCTTTAAAAATTAAAGGAGAAATAGTAAATGCATTCGCTAAAAAAGAGCCTGAATACGTAACAGTAATGCTCTACGAAGCTAATGAGAGTTTTAGTGACTCAACAATTTTTAATGACAAACCGTTATATGTGGCGAATACATTAAAAAGTACGCATTGGGAATTTAGTAATTTAAAGCCTGGTAAATATCATATGATTGCCTTAAAGGAAGAAAATTCAGATTTTGTTTTTAATCCTAAAAGTGATGAAATTGCTTATTTGGATACAATTATTGAAATCCCATCCAAACAAGAGTTTAAATTAAAATTATTTAAAGAAAAGCGCCCTTTTAAAACGTTTAAACCTATAGAAATTTCAAAAAATCATATCATTATTGGTTATGAAGGTGATGCAAAGAATTTGAAAGTCTTACCAAATATATCTAAAACAGGTGTTGATGAAATGGATTATAAAACCTATTTCGAAAATAGAAAAGACACGTTAAACTTTTTCTTTAAAACTAATAAAAAAATCGATTCATTGTTTTTAAAGATAATAAATAATAAATATAAAACCAACGAAAAAGTAACTTTGCGTAGTAAAGATATTGATAGTATTAAAGTAACCAGCAATGCTAGAGGAGTTCTAAACTTTAAGGATACTATAAAGGTTAGTCTTAACAATCCATTGGAGATGTATTATAAAAATAAAATGCTCTTTTTTGATAAAGATACTATTGCGGTTGATTATACATTAAAAAGAAAAGGGCAAAGAGACTTGTTATTTTTATTTGATAAAAAGGAAAGCCAACGCTATAAATTAACACTATTACCAGATGCCTTAGTTGATTTTTATGATCTTAAAAACGACACCATTAAATATGTTTTTAGTACAAATAAAAAAATCAATTATGGAAGCATAACACTTAACGTAACAAATGTTAAAAATTCAATTATAGTTCAACTTATAAATAGTAAAAAGGAGGTTTTAGAACAACGTTTCATTAAAAGCGATGCCAAAGTATCATTTGATTTGCTGAATGTTGCAACCTATGACATTAGAGTTATTTATGATGATAATGGAAATGGAAAATGGGATACAGGTAGTTACTTTCATAAAATTCAGCCCGAAAAAGTTGTGTATTTTAAAGACGCCATTGAGGTTAAAGAAAACTGGTTTATTAATGAAGATTTAATATTAGAGTAATTTAAAATTAAAGATGATGTTTGAAATAGAAGAAAAAATTAATCAATTACGGAAAGAGTTAACTCAGCATAATTATAATTATTATACATTAGATAACGCTACAATAAGTGATTATGAGTTTGATATTAAATTAGCCGAACTTCAGCAATTAGAAGCTGAAAATCCACACTATTTTGATAAAAACTCCCCAACACAAAAAGTTGGAGGATCGGTAACTAATAGTTTTGAGAATATCACGCATAATAACCGTATGTATTCTTTGGCAAATTCTTATTCCAAAGAAGATTTATTAGATTGGGAAAAACGAATTATAAAAATTAGTGGTGTTTCTCAATTAGAATACACTTGTGAACTCAAATATGATGGCGCATCAATAAATTTAACGTATGAAAACAATAAATTAAAATCTGCTGTAACGCGTGGCGATGGATTTGTTGGTGATAATGTTACGCCTAATATCAAAACAATTAAATCAATTCCTTTACAAATTGAAAACGGATTTTTAAAAAATTTTGAAATAAGAGGCGAAATAATTCTACCGTTTGCCGGATTTCATAAAATGAATGAAGAACGCATTAAAAATGGAGAAGAACCTTATAGAAATCCACGAAACACAGCAAGTGGAAGCTTAAAATTAAAGGAAAGTAGTGAGGTTGCAAAACGTCCGTTAGATTGTTTACTTTATCACGTTGTAACTGATGATGTAACCTATGAAACTCATTTTGAAATATTAAAAGCTGCCCGTAATAGTGGATTTAAAGTACCTAACGAAATCAAGCTTTGCAAAAGTATTGAAGCCGTTTTTCAATTTGTAAATGATTGGGATAAAAAACGACATGATTTACCCTATGAAACCGATGGCATTGTAATTAAAGTAAACTCATTACATTATCAAAATGAAATAGGGTTTACCTCAAAAACACCACGTTGGGCAATAGCTTATAAATTTAAAGCAGAGCAAGTTTCTACTACAATCAATACTATTTCCTACCAAGTTGGTAGAACTGGTGCAATAACGCCTGTGGCAAATTTAGAGCCTGTTGAAATAGCTGGAACTATTGTAAAACGTGCCTCTTTGCATAATGCAGATCAGATAGAGAAATTAGGCATCCGTTTAAACGATACTGTTTTTGTTGAAAAAGGTGGCGAGATTATTCCAAAAATTGTTGATGTAGACTTGGACAAGAGAGCTTCAAATTCAGCACCTGTTATTTATGCAACCAACTGTCCAGATTGTGACACTCTATTAGTAAGATCTGATGGTGATGCAAAACATTATTGCCCAAATGAATATGGTTGTAAAACTCAAATAGTTGGTAGAATTCAACATTTTATCAGCCGTAAGGCAATGAATATTGATGGATTAGGAGCAGAAACAGTGGAATTGTTATTTGACGCTGGTTTAATTATGAATTATACCGATTTGTACGATTTAAAAATTGAAGAGATTTTGCCTTTAGAAAGAATGGCTCAAAAATCGGCAGAAAATATAATTAAAGGGATAGAAGCGTCTAAGGAAATACCATTTTCAAAAGTGTTGTTTGCATTAGGTATACGTTTTGTTGGCGAGACAGTTTCAAAAAAACTGGCAAAGCATTTTAAATCGATCGATAGTTTAATACAAGCCGATTTTGAAACACTCAAAAACGTGGATGAAATAGGAGAGAAGATAGCTGAAAGTATTGTTGCTTTTTTTGAGATTCAAATTAATATAGAAGCTATTGAGAAATTAAAATTAAAAGAATTAAATTTTAAATCGTTAAAAGATGATACTGTAGTATCAAACAAGTTAGATGGTAATTCTTTTGTAGTTTCGGGAGTGTTTACAAAGTTTTCTAGAAATGAATTAAAGAAGGCAATTGAAGAAAATGGTGGAAAAAACTCAGGATCATTATCTAAAAAAACAACGTTTCTAATTGCTGGTGATAAAATGGGACCAGCAAAAAAGGTAAAAGCTGAAACATTAGGAATAACAATTATAAGTGAGCATGAATTTATTGAAATGATTTCATAACAATCAATTTTAGTTAAGAATAAAGACCTTCAAGGTTTTTAAAACATTGAAGGTCTAAAAAATGTAAATGAATACAATAATGTTAAGTAAATTATATCTTTATTGCGCGCTAAGCCAACCAAATATAAAATGAAAATAGTTATATCACCAGCAAAATCATTGGATTTCGAATCCGATATACCAGTAGATTTCAATACAAAATGTCAGTTTTTAAATCAGGCGAAAGAGATTAATACTGTTTTAAAGAAAAAGTCACCATCGGAATTATCCAAACTAATGAAAATCTCTGAGAAATTGGCAGATTTGAATTGGAAACGGAACCAGGAATGGGAACTTCCATTTAATAAATCCAACGCACGACAAGCAATTTACACCTTTTCAGGAACTGTATATGATGGTTTGGACGCTTATTCTATACCGTTAGATAAAATAGAACAATTACAAGACAAATTACGCATTCTCTCTGGGCAATATGGCATATTAAAGCCATTGGATTTAATGCAAGCCTATCGTTTGGAAATGGGCACAAAGTTAGTTGTTAAAAACACAAAAAACTTATATCAGTTTTGGGAGAATCAAATAACAGAATCGTTGAATGGTGAATTGAAGACCAATGAAGTTTTTGTAAACCTAGCAAGTAACGAATATTTTAAAGCAGTTAAACCAAGATTATTAAAAGTTCCTGTAATTACGCCAATTTTTAAAGATTATAAGAATGGAAATTTAAAAATAATAGCCTTTTTTGCAAAAAAAGCAAGAGGTATGATGGTGCGTTATATTATTGATAATGATATAGGAAATGCAGAAGATTTAAAAGGATTTAATTATGGAAATTATGCTTTTGATGGTAGTTTGTCAACAGAAACTGATTTAGTATTTACAAGATAATACTATAACTATCTTACTGAGGTCATTATATCATATATATATTATCATCTTAACAATTGGTAAATTTATATTTTGTAAGTCTTTGAATTTTATGTAATTACATTCATAAATAATTAAATTGTATCTTTACATGTTAATTCACATTATGAAACAAATCAAGATTTTAATATTTGTCCATTTATTTTTTAATTTGCTTGTTTGTGCTCAAGAAAGTCCTCCTATACAGATTTACAGCTCAGATGATTATAAAGCTGGAAATCAAAACTAGATGATTTCTCAATCAGAGAACAAACTTATTTATATTGCTAACAATGATGGTTTGTTAGAATATAATGGTGCTAAATGGTCATTATATCCATCCCCAAACAATGCAATCATTCGATCAGTCAAAGTTGTAGGTAATATTGTTTATACCGGTAGTTTTATGGAATTTGGTTTTTGGAAGAAAAACATGTATGGAATTTTAAAGTATAAATCTTTAACTTCAACTTTTGAAAATGAAATGCTTGAGAATGAACAGATCTGGAATATAATTGAAGTTGATAATTGGATTATTTTTCAATCTTCTAATAGAATATACATGTTTGACTATAAATCAGGTTTAACTAAGCTAATTGAATCAAAATATAAGATAAATAGATTATTCCGTGTCGATAATGAAATATATTTTGACAATTCAAATGCGAGTCTGTTCAAATTACAGGAAGGAAAAGAATTTTTATTTATTAAAAATGAGTTTTTAAAAACACATACTATTTTAAATATTTTTAATAATAAAGAAGGATTGTTATTTTTAACTAAAAAGAATGGTTTTTATCAGTATAAAAATAATGTATTTACAGAGTGGAAACCTCAATTGAATAGGTTTTTAAAAATGAAAGTTGTTTATAGCTCAATTCTACTTAAAGATAAGAGTTTTATATTAGGGACAATTTCAAATGGAATTTTTCATATTTCACCAAAAGGAGAAGTTATGTTTCATTTGAATCACTCAAATGGTTTATCAAACAATACGATTCTCTCACTCTTTTTAGATGTCGATAAGAATGTATGGCTGGGTCTTGATAATGGAATTAATATAGTTAATATGGACAAAAACTCTAAATAAAGCAGGTATTTAAAATTGGATACACTCTCAAGGACAAATTTTTTTATAAAAAATAGCCTAACAAATTAATGCTAGGCTATTTAAAATTTTAAGAAATGCTAATTATTTCAACACAACTTTCTTAGAAACTTTTGAGTTTCCAGATTGTAATTGTAAAAAATAGACACCAGAAGCTACACTTTCTCTATTCCATTTTAAAGAATATGTACCAGCTTGATTTTCTGAAGTATTTTCTGTATGAATAACACGACCAGTAATATCAGTAATTGATAATTTTACCGCTCCTGTTTCATTTAATTTATAGTCAATGTTTAATACATCAACAACAGGATTTGGATATACATTAACACCATCTGTAGCTAATATTTCGTCTTCAACTGCATTAGTAGATGCGTTTTCTACCATTTTTAATGCAGTAATATATGACCAGTTATTTTGGTTTGCCGCACCTCTTTCTACTTGTATAGTAATTACACCTCCAGTTGATTGCATGTTATTTATTAGTGCAGTATTGGTTAAATTTCCTTCTGCGGTTGAGCCTCCAGGATTTAATGTTGCTGTACCATTGTTTGCGCCAGTTGCTGTATACAAAGTTTCTCTATTTTGTGTAGTTTTTCTATTTGCAAAAATTTCGAAAAAATAATATTTTGTATCATCTAATCCTGAAATTGAAAAAGCAGCTACATTATCATCATCGGCTTGAGTGAAGAAATAATCTCTTGTAATAAGAGGATCATTGCAAAATAAAGCATCACCAGAAGTTGCAGCTTGTGTTCCAAGTGATCCGTTAAAATATTGAAAATCCATCGTAATTGCAAAGTCAAAACCAGTACTAGCTCCAGTATCATTAATCATATCAGTAATTGGTTGATCTCCTGCTTCAGTAGCGTAAACAACAGCAGCATTATCTGATCCAGTATTATTCCAGTTACCAGTAGTTGTAGGTAGTGCAGGATCTCCAAAGTCAATAAGTACTGTTTGCTGTGCAAAAGAGAAGGTTGTTGCTAAAATCATTAGCATTAAAAATTTTGTGTAATTTGTTTTCATAATTGTTTAATTTTAATTGTTACTATTTATTTTAAGACTATTTTTTTAGTAATAGATCCATCATTGCTGTCTATTTTACAATAATAAATCCCTTTTGATATTTGTATATTTTCAAACGGATTAATTGTTATTATATTGTCATTCAGTTTGTTAAAGTTGTTTAAATAAATTATTTTTCCAGATATGTCAAAAATAGATATTTTTATATTAGAATCAAAACTATTATTTAATTTAATAGAAATTTCACTAACCGTAGGGTTTGGATAGATGTCAAAATTTAATGATTCAAAATTATTTTCCGTAGTATATAAGGTAGAATTCACATTATTTTTAATGATTGTATGAATACCTTTATCAACAATCCTATCAAATAAAATACGATGTCCAGTATCGTTCATATGCGTACCGTCTTTATTATATTCTGTTTTAATGCCATTATTTGATGAAATTCCAAAATCACTCCAAAAATCAATGGCATAAATTCCAAATTGAATGGGTGTTTCTGTAACCATTTCAAGTTGAATGGCTAATTTACTTGTATTGGAGCCAAAATTTTTGGGTTGAGGAGAACTGATCCAAACAGGCACGTTTTGAGATAAAGCCATATTTCTTATAAGATGAAAATTGGCAATTTGATCAGCTGATGGGTAATTGAAATTAGCATCATTTGAAGGTAAATTTATAATAATGCCATCAGGATTTAAAGAAAGTGCCATATTTATATTATGCTGTGTTTCTATTGTATGTGAAACACCACTTGGTATTGTTGTTCCTGTTGGTAATAAATTATATGTTGTAAATCCACCAACGGCTAAATTTGTTATTTCAAATCGAGTGTCAGTTTGGCTTAAGTAGTAATTGTATCTCCAAACCCAAGCGTTATCAATGATAGATGGACCAGTTCCTGCTGCAGTTGAAGAACCTAACACTACAATTTTGTAGATTAATCCATCGTTTGGTATGATTGAAAATGAGTTCTCACTATTATCTGATAATGAGCCAGCGGATATTCTTACTAAACTATCATCCGATATACTATTTGGAACAACCCAATCGTATGTTTGGATATTAGGATTTACAGTTGCAATAGTATACCAATTTGTACCATTATTAGTAGAGTATTCAATTAGCACGTTTGATGTATTGTAGTTTTTCCAATCAATACTAACGGTTTTACCTGCTTCCCATTGCTCATTTCCGTTTGGGTAAATTAAAGATAAATAAGGTTCGTTTACTGATGAAATTGCAGTGTTTGTAGATGCCATTTTAATAGCGCCCAAATAATAAAAACCAAAGGAATTAGTATTGCTACTTCCTGCTGTAGCAGAAAACGTAATAGTGCCAGAATCATTTGGTATGATGTTTAAAATATCAATGGTATTCGATACATTATTTGATGGGTTTAAATTTGATGTAATCGTATTTTGACCAGTAACGGTATATGCAGTTTCTCTATTATCCGAAACGCCCATACGAGAAGCAAATATAGAAAAGGAATAATATTTATTTGGATCTAAATTTGATAATATAAAACCACCAGTTGGATTAGTATTACCATTAAATGGATTTATTTCACCAAAAGCACTATCTCGAGTTGCTGATAATGGGAATGGTAAATTAGATGCCGGATTAGTTGTTCCAGCATTATTATAAGCTTCAAATGAATCGTTTAAAAGAATGGTTTCACCAGTATAATTTCCATCAACATTAATTAAATTTAGGAATAAACCATCTTCATTAACGGAAGCAGAGACAACATTGTTCCAATTTGTTTGTGTACTGTTTGCATTTGAGCCGAAATCAAACAACGTATAAGTTTGACTATAGGATAAAAAAGTATTTAACCATAGGAATATAAAAAATAATGATATGTTGCTAAACTGTTTCATAGTACGAAGTTACACTATTTTACATTTAAAGTAATAATAAGAAGCAAATCACACTATAATTAAACCCTACATTAAGACGATATTATACAACAAGACTACAACATTAACAATTTAAAATGTTTTAACCATTTGAGTTAAAGCTATTTACAAAAATATAGTTTATATACATATTTTATTATCTTTGCTAAATACTAAAACAAATACTTACAATGAGTTTACAATTAAAAAAATCTGATTTATTATTGCGAGTAATGTCTGTATTTTTGTGTTTATTTTCAATTACGATTTTATCTCAAGAATTACCTCCAATTCAAAATTTTATCCCAAAAAATTATAATGCAGGGAATCAAAATTGGATGATTTCGCAGGATTCTAAAAACAGGATGTTTATTGCAAATAATGAAGGTTTATTAACGTATAATGGCTCTAAGTGGAAATTATATCCTTCTCCAAATAAAACAATAATAAGATCTGTTAAAGTGGTAAATGATGTAATTTATACGGGAAGTTTTATGGAATTTGGATTTTGGAAAACAAATGATTTTGGGAATTTAAAATACACATCTTTATTACCTAAATTACCAAAAAAAATGAGTCGCGAGGAATATTTTTGGAGAATTGTAGATTATGATAATTGGATAATTTTTCAATCTAATTCTAATATGTATATATATGATACAACGACTAAAAAAATATCTGTATTTAAGATAGAAGTTGAGTTGTATAGAATATATAAAGTTAATAATCAATTGTATTATCAGTTAATGAACAATGCAATTTATACAATTAATCAAGGAGTTTCTAAGCTTGTAGTTTCGAGTGATTTAATAAAAACATTAGTAATTAATATATTTAAACAAGATGATAAACTGTTAATTATTACAGAATCTAGTAATATTTTTGAATTCGATAAAGGTAAGCTTACCCCTTGGAAATTAAGTGAAAATGTATTAAAAGATATTACAATCTACAGTGCAATTAAATTAAAAGATAATAGTTTTGTTTTTGGAACAATATCTAATGGAATTCTACATATAGATCCAAAAGGAAAGCTTTTACATCATATAAACCGAACCAGTGGTTTAAGTAATAATACGGTTTTATCATTATTTGAAGATGCCAATCAGAATTTATGGATTGGATTAGATAATGGAATAGATCTTGTAAATTTAAAATCACCAATTACAATTTACAATGATAAAAATGGTAAATTAGGTACAGTTTACTGTTCTATTGTATACAAGAATTATCTGTATCTAGGTACAAATCAAGGCTTGTTTTATAAAAAAAATAATAGCACAGAATTATTTAGAATAATATCAAATACAGAAGGTCAAGTGTGGAGTTTAGTTGATTATAAAGAGCAATTATTTTGTGGTCATAATTCAGGTGTTTTTATAGTAAATAAAAGCAAAGCGCAGTTAATTTCATCAGTAAATGGTGTTTGGGATTTGAAAACACTACCAAAAGTTGAAGATGAATTATTATTGGGGACATATAATGGTTTGGTTACGATACATAAAAAGAATGGCGAATGGAAACTAAAAAATAGGATAAAAGGATTTGATGTATCTTCAAGATCATTGGAGTTTACAACTGGGAATACGTTGTGGGTAAATCATGAATATAAAGGACTCTATAAGCTAACGCTAGATGAAAATTTTGAAAATGTAAAGACAATTGTATTGGATACTGTTTTTAGTAAAACAAATAACTCTAGCATAGCGCTATTTAATAATGAGTTATTCTACGCTTCAAAGAAAGGTGTTTTCAAGTATAAATCTAAAAAGAATGAATTTATAAAAGACACCTTGTTAAGCCGAATTATTAGTAATGGAGATTATGTGTCTGGTAAATTAATTAATGATGATAAAAAGCTTTGGTCTTTTTCAAAAAACAATATAGCATATATGTCTTTAAATCAACTAACAAATGCTAAAAAAATCAATTCAATTCCAATATCCAGTTCTTTAAGAAAAGGGATGATAGGTTTTGAAAATATTACAAAAATAGATAAGGATTCGTATTTGCTTGGAACATCAAATGGCTATTTGAAAATCAACAATTCTATATTATTGGAAACAAATTTAAACATTCAAATTGATAATGTTTTTAAAAAAAACTTTGGAAAGCCTTTGGTGTATTTAAATCGATTTGAATATAATACATTAAAAAATGCTGATAACACGATAGGTTTTGATTTTTCAGTGACTAATTATAATAAATTTTCATCATTACAATTTCAATATAAACTAAACGGCTTATTTGAGAAGTGGAGTAGTTGGTCAAATAAAACGAGTATCTTTTTTGAAAATTTAAAACCTAATGAGTACACATTTAGTGTTAGAGCAAAGTTAGATGGAAATATAACAAAAAGTAAAGAACATAAATTTAAAATAAAAAAACCGTGGTATCTATCAATTACAGCATTAGGTGTATATGTGTTAATGTTTATTTTGATAGGTTATTTTATAAACAAAATTTTAAAATGGTATTATAGTAAAGAAAATAAACATAAAGAACTTACAAATAATCAGTTAGTTATGGAGATGTCGAATGATAAATTGAATCAAGAAATAGATAACAAAAATAGAGAGCTTGCAATCTCAACAATGAGTCTAGTGAGGAAAAATAAGGTTCTAAGCAGTATTAAAAAAGAATTAATGATTATTGACAAAACAAAATATTCCGAAGCCATCTCTCTAATTGACAAGAGTTTAAATAGCAAGAAGGATTGGAAATTTTTTGAACGTGCATTCAACAATGCAGATAAAGATTTTTTAACAAAATTAAAAAAAATGCATTCAAACTTAACACCTAATGACTTGCGATTTTCTGCATTTCTTCGATTAAATTTATCTTCAAAAGAATTGGCGCCACTTTTAAATATATCTTATAGAAGTGTTGAAATAAAAAGATACCGTTTAAGAAAAAAATTAAATTTAGCTCACGAAACTAGTCTTATAGAATACATATTAAACATCTAAAACAGATAATTATACAACAACAGCACTACAACAAATGTACAACTTTAAGATTTTTTGAATTATTCTAAGTATTAATATAGATACTGTTTTTGTTGGATTTGATGTAATTATTAAAGCATAATTGCAATATATTATTATGTATAACATTTGTTGTGTGGATTTAATCAAATAAAAGAATTAACTTTATAGCATAATAATCAATATAATTAACAATAAAACTAATTTACTTTATGAAGAATATTAAAATTAAAGAACTCTTAATACTATTATTTATCTTTTCTAGTATTATAAGTTTCTCACAAACAATTACTGGAGTAATATCATCAGCCGATGATGATTTCCCTTTACCAGATGTATCTGTCGTTGAAAAAGGCACAAACAATGGAACAATTACCGACTTTGATGGAAATTACACAATTAAAGTAAAAGAAAATGCAACGTTGGTATTTTCATATTTAGGTATGAAAACACAAGAAGTATTAGTAACAGATACAGAAATTTCTTTAAAACTAGAAAATGACGGTACAACACTTGATGAAATAGTTGTTGTTGGTTATGGATCTGTAAAGAAAAGTGATTTAACTGGTGCAGTTTCCAAAGTTGATATGGAGAAAGCACAAGTTGTACCTACAGCTAATATTACGGAACAATTAAGAGGTCGTGTGGCTGGTGTAAAGGTAGATGTAAACAGTTTACGTCCTGGTGGAACGTCTAAAATTACTTTTAGGGGTACTAGAGGCTTAGGCGGACTAAGTGATAATGATGCAATTTATATTGTTGATGGTGTAGAAGTTAACGCAGGTGACATTACAGCAATCAATCAAGATGACATTAAATCTATTGAATTATTAAAAGATGCTTCTGCGCAAGCAATTTATGGTTCAAAAGCAGGTAATGGCGTGGTTTTAATAACTACAAAACGAGGGAAGTCTAAAAAAATGAAAATTTCATATCACGGTTTTACGACATCTAGTTCTATTAAGAAAAATTTTGAAACCTATTCTCCCGAAGAATTTGCACAATTAAGACGTGAAGCTAAAAGAACCTTAAACGGCGGTGTTTATGAAGATGATAATGCCATTTTTGAACCAAATGAATTACAAGCTTTAAATGATAAGAACTTTACAAATTGGGAAGATGAAGTATTGAGAAACGGTTCAATCATTAATAATGCAATTAATATTTCTGGAGGATCAGATAAAACGAAGGTGTTTAGTTCTTTAAGTCATTATAGAAATAATGGGTTAATTCCAACATCTGCTTACAACAGAAAAACATTTAGATTAAACTTAGATCAAACAATCACAAGTAAATTAAGCGCAAACTTTAACTTAGCGCTTACAAATACTACGCAAGATAAAGAGTCAGAAGTTTATAATTTAATAACCTTATCACCATTGGGGCAATCACATAATGATGATGGTACCATAACACAATATCCAGTAGATGATAACTCGTATGTTAATCCATTATGGAATATAGCAGAATCAAATAATGATGTTAAAGGTAATAATTATAGTTTTTCTTTTGTGCCAAAGTATGATATTACGAATGATTTAACTTATAAAATAAATTCCAACTTCTCTAAAGGAAATAATAATAACGGGAAGTATTTAAGTTCTTTACATCAATATGGTGTTTCTGATAATGGTGTTGCTACTATTTCTAACAGTTTAAGTGAAAAATATCTTGTAGAAAATATCCTTACATTTAAAAAAGAATTAAATGATGATAATAAATTACATTTAACGGCTGTACAAGCAATACAAGAGAATAAATATGAAAATTTAACGACAATTGGAAAAGGTTTTGAAAATGAAGATAATGGCTATGATGGAATAGCTTATGCTATTGGAGGAAATTCAGTTACACGAAATAAAAGTAAAGTAAATTTCTCTTCTTTTATGGGACGTGCAAGATATAATTTTAAAAATAAATATTTATTTACTGCTACCTATCGTGCAGATGGTGCATCTGTAAATAAAGTAGGAAGCAAGTGGGTAAATACTACAGCTTTTGCTTTTGCTTGGAAAGCACATAAAGAATCTTTCTTAGAAAATATAGAGCAAATTAATTCATTAAAATTTAGAGTTAGTTACGGTTCATTACCAAATCAAGCAAAACAATCATTATTAAGTTTAGCATCTGCAGAACCGTATCAATATATTTTTGATGGTGAAACTGTAACTGGTTTTCTACCAGGTAATAGGTTGGTGAGTAATGATTTAAAACATGAAGTTACAGCTAGTTTTAATATTGGAACAGATTTTAATTTATTTAATAATATATTAGAAGGTTCTGTAAATTATTATTATACCACTACAGATGATTTATTATTATTTAGAACACTACCAGCAATAACAGGATTTGATTATACAATTATTAATGGAGGAGTAGTTGAAAATAAAGGTCTGGAATTAGAATTAACTGGAAATATTATTCAAAAAGAGAATTTTAAATGGTCTGTTTCTGCTACCTATGCACATAATAGAAATAAATTAGTTGATTTATATACAACAGATGCTAGTGGTAATCCAATTAATGATTATGAGCGCCGTTATATTGTTGGTGAATCATTGAATCCAATTTATGCTTACGAAACGGATGGCATTTGGCAATTAGGTGAAGATTGGGAAGGATCGCCACAAGGTGATAATAATGGAATGGGAAGTAACCAAGCAAATTTAGATGCAGGTAGTATTCGCGTAAAAGACATTAACGGTAGAGATGATGATGGTAATCTTACAGGTATTCCTGATGGAAAAATTGATGATGCAGATAGAAAGTTTGTAGATAGAAACCCAGATTGGTTTGGGTCTTTCTCAACAAATATAGATTTTAAAGGTTTTGAGTTATTTGCAGATTTTTATACTGTGCAAGGAGCTACAAGACAAAATCCATACTTATATAGTTTTAACCAAGGCGGAACGTTACAAGGAAAATTAAATGGAATCAAAGTTAATTATTGGACACCAGAGAATCCATCAAATGAATTTCCAAGACCAAGAGATTTAGGTGTTGATCCTTATTTATCTTCGTTATCAATCAAAGATGCATCTTATTTAAGATTAAGAACTTTATCTTTAGGATATGATTTTAAGAATTTTAAATTATCAAATAATAGAGATATGGATGTAAAAGTGTATTTAACAGGAACAAATTTATTTACAATTACCGATTATAAAGGCTATAGTCCGGAAGTAAGTGCAGGTGGTTATCCAGATGCTAAAAGTTATACATTAGGTTTAAAAGTTAAATTATAAAATTATTTATTATGAAATATACAGCAATACATAAAAAAATAACTAAACTAGCATTAGTTATTATGGTTTTGATTTTTTCATTTTCTTGTGAAGATTATTTAGAAGAATCACTAACTACTGAAGTAAATCAAGAATTTTTATACAAAACCACAGATGGTTTAAAAGCAGGTGTTAAAGCGCTTTATGTTATCAATAGAGATTCTTATATTAAAAGAGAATTTTGGTGGGGAGAAAGCTATGAAGCTTTAGTTTTAGTTGCACGAGCAGATATATCTGTGCCAATGAATGGAACATTGTCCAATTTTGGGAAATATTCTGCAGCAGTTAGTGCAACTAACTACACATTATCGCATCACTGGAAAAAATTTAACGCCATAGCAAATAAAGCGACATCTATTATTGTTGCAGCAGAAGCAATGGTTGATATTACCGAAAGTGATCGTAAGCAAATTATTTCTGAAGCTAAATTCTTTAGAGCAAATTCCTACTTTGTTCTTTATAGAATATACAATAACATTTATGTAACCGAAGAAGCAATTACACCAGAAAATGCATTTGATTTAGTATTAGATAAATCATCTGAAGAAGACATTTTTGACTTATTAAGTAGAGATCTTGATTACGGTATAGAAAATTTAAACTGGACAGATCAATTCGGACGAGTAACTAAAGGTGCTGCAAAACATCTTAGAGCTAAAGTTGCAATGTGGGAAGGTGATTGGCCAGAAGCAAAATTACAAGCAGAAACATTAATTAGTGATGGACCACATGACTTGGTAAATGTAGCTGATGTGTTTGACGATAAAATGAATCACGATGAGCAATTGTTTACATTACAATATGAAAATGATGTGAATGGTGGTGGAAATAGAAATATGGTCAATTGGAATTTAATTACACAATACAATAAATTACCGGGAATGATTAGAAGTGAAGAATATGGAGGAAAAGGAGCTTCTTTTCTTTTGCCAAACAACTATTTATTAGGTTTATTAAGTGAAGATCCAAATGATGCAAGAGATGATAACAATTACTTTGTAACAGAATACCGTTATAATGATGCAGCAAATGTTCCTGCTGGTTTTAATGTTGGAGATATTGTACCAAATCCTTATGCAGTAACATCTTCTTTGTATTATAAAAGATTACACCCAAGTTGCAAAAAATATTCTGAAGAAGGTACAGAACCAGATAACACAACAAAAAAGTCAAATTTTATGGTGTATCGTTTAGCAGAAACTTATTTAATTGCAGCAGAGGCTAATATGAGAATGGTAGCAGGTACAGGTTTATTTTACTTGAATAAAGTAAGAGAAAGAGCTGGTGCAGCCGATGCAACAGTTATTAATGAAACTGCTATTTTAGATGAAAGAGCTAGAGAGTTGTCTTTTGAAGGTCAACGTTGGTTTACTTTAAAAAGAATGGGTATTAATGTATTAAGACATCAAATTCAAACTTATGCTGGTGATGATGGTTATAAAGATGATGCAAGAACAAACTTTCAAGATCATTATATCAATTTTCCGATACCTCAATCTCAATTAGATTTTTTAGGACCAAATTATCCTCAAAATACAGGATTCTAAATTAAACAATTAATTAGTATACGGAATAGTGATTTTATAATTACTAATTATACTGGTTAAATTATATAACCGAGAATAAACCTATGTTAATTCTCGGTTTTTTTACATAACATCATTTATGAAAATAAACTTTTTTTTACTTCTCTTTATTTGTGGTTTGTCTTTAAGCTCACAAAATCTAATAACAAACACCTTAAATCGTGATGTTACTTCTCTAAACGGGAGTTGGAATTACATTGTAGATCCTTACGAAACCGGCTATTACAATTACCGTTACCAACCTTACGATCAACAAGAAAACCCAAGTAAGTCTGCTTTTTTTAATAACCATCATACTAATGATAAGATGGCATTGGTAGAATATGATTTCGATAAATCGGAAAGATTAAATATTCCAGGCGATTGGAATTCTCAAAAAGAAAAATTATTTTATTACGAAGGCACCATTTGGTTAAAACGATCATTCGATTATAAGAAACAAAAAAATAACAACCGACAATTTGTATATTTTGGAGCAATAAATTATAAAGCAGAAGTTTATTTAAACGGTAAAAAACTAGGAACACACATTGGTGGGTTTACACCTTTTAATTTTGAAGTAACCAATATTATCAAAGAAAAAGACAACTACTTAGTTGTAAAAGTAGATAATACAAGAAAAAAAGAAGGCATCCCAACAATTAATACCGATTGGTGGAATTACGGTGGAATTACAAGAGATGTCAAAATTATTGAAGAACCTGAAACCTTTATTGAAGATTATTATTTGCAATTAAATCAAGATAACAACAAGTTAATTGAAGGTTATGTGGTAATGAATAGCAAATCAAATCAAAAAAATGTAACCATTACAATACCTGAGTTAAACATTAGCAAGAAAGTAAAAATAAATGATTCTGGTAAAGTTAATTTTACTATTAATGTAGAAAATGTTTCGTATTGGTCACCAGAGAGCCCAAAACTTTACGATGTTGTGTTTACAACAAAATGCCAAGAACTAAGGGATAAAATTGGTTTTAGAACCATAAAAACAGTTGGTCCTGATATTCTATTGAATGGGAAATCAATATTTCTAAGAGGTATTTGTATTCACGAAGAAAATGCCATGCGTGGCGCAAGAGCATTTAATAAAGCAGATGCGTTAGTACAACTAACTTGGGCAAAAGAATTGGATTGCAATTATGTCCGTTTAGCACATTATCCGCATAATGAACATATTATCAAGTTAGCCGATGAAATGGGCTTAATGGTTTGGGAAGAAATACCAGTCTATTGGACCGTTGACTTTACCAATGAAGAAACTTTAGCCAACGCTAAAAATCAATTGGGTGAAACAATAACAAGAGATAAAAATAGAGCATCAATTATTATATGGTCAATGGCTAACGAAACGCCGCCATCACCAGAACGTAATCACTTTTTAAAAGAATTAATTAAACATACCAAAACATTGGACACATCACGTTTAATTAGTGCTGCTTTAGAAAAGCATTATAAAGACGGCATAAACATAGTTGATGATCCAATTGGTGCTGAACTTGATTTAGTAGCTTTCAATCAATATACAGGTTGGTATGGCGGTTCGCTAGAAACTGCTCCAGATGAAAAATGGAATATTTCGTTTAATAAACCAGTCATCATATCAGAATTTGGTGGTGGCGCACTACAAGGTTTACACGGCTCAATAAAAGAACGTTGGACAGAAGAATATCAAGAATATCTATATATTCAAAATTTAAAAATGATTGAAAAAATTCCAAATATTAGAGGAACTAGCCCCTGGATTTTGAATGATTTTAGGTCGCCTAAAAGAGTTTTGCCAGTCATTCAAGATGGTTGGAATAGAAAAGGATTAATATCTAATAATGGGATAAAGAAAAAAGCATTTTTTACAGTTAAAGAATTTTATAATAAAATAGAAAAACAATACAAATGAAATTCAAATTAATACTTATACTAGTTTTAATCTCCTTGTTATCGTGTAACAAAGATGAACTTGAACCTACAACAAATCCACCACTGGTGTTTGAATACCAACTCATTTGGGAAGATGAGTTTAATGGCTCGGATATTAATAGAGACGATTGGACTTTTGAAATTTGGAACGCTGGTCACGTTAATAATGAATGGCAGAAATATGTAGAGAGTGATGATAATTACAAAGTAGAAAATGGAAAACTACATATTACAGTAACAAAAACAGATCCTTTAGGCGGTTTTGGAAATTATAATTCAACACGTTTAATATCAAAAAATAAGCAAGAATTTAAATATGGGAGAATTGAATTTAAAGCAAAAATGCCAAGCGGAAGAGGTACTTGGCCAGCTTTATGGATGTTAGGTTCCAATATAGATGAAGTTAGTTGGCCAAAATGTGGAGAAATTGATGTGTTGGAATATGTAGGTTATCAAGAAAATAAAATACATAATAATATCCATACACAAGATGATTATGGAGCAACTGCCAATGGAGAAGCAATTAATTTATCAACTGCTGAAGAGAATTTCCATATCTATGGAATTACGTGGACAAGTAGTAAAATTGAATTTTATCTAGATGATCCTACAAATATAACAAACACATATAAGCCGTCAAATAGAACAGAAGACAATTGGCCTTTTTCTCAAGATTTTTTCATCATAATGAATTTTGCAGTAGGCGGTATTTGGGGTGGTTTACAAGGTGTTGATGAAACAATATGGCCACAAACAATGGAAGTAGATTATGTGAAAGTCTATCAATTAATGCAAATATGATAAGAAAAATAAGTTTATATATAATTATTATTTTGGTAACGATGAGTTGTAATGATAAAATAAATGTATCCATAATGACGTATAACGTACGTTACGGATTGGCTAACGATGGAACAAATTCTTGGGATTATAGAAAAGGTCATTTAGCAAAATTGATACAATCAAAAAAAACTGATTTCTTAGGAACACAAGAAGGATTGCCATTTCAAATAGAGTATATTTTGAACGCAATGCCAAGTTATAAATTTATTGGAAAAGACAGAGATAATAATGGGAAAGGAGAGAATACAGCCATTTTTTATAATACTGAAAAGTATGTAGTATTAGAGAATCAAACTTTTTGGTTGGCTAAAAATCAAAATAAAGTTAGTAAAAGTTGGGATGCAGCCTATCCACGTATTTGTACTTACGGATTGTTTCAAGAAATAAAAAGTGAACGAAAGTTTTGGGTAATCAATACACATTTCGATCATAAAGGTGAAAAAGCAAGAGTAGAAAGTGCAAAAATAATCATCAATAAAATTAAGGAAATAAATGAAGCACACAATTATCCTGTGATTTTTATGGGAGATTTAAACGCAACACCATCAACGGAAGAAATTACTATTTTAAAAACAGTATTAAAAGACACTAAAGAATTATCAAAAACAAAACCTACTGGACCAATTGGAACATTCAATAATTTTGAATTTTACAAACCAGTAACCAAATTAATAGATTACATTTTTGTAAATAATAACAAATCAATACTAATTAACAAACACGCTGTGTTAGATGATTCTAAGGAATCAAAGTATCCATCGGATCATCTGCCAGTCTACATAGAACTAACTTTTTAATAAACAGACTAACTAATGAAAAAATTACTAATTCCATCACTATTAATAACAAGTCTATTGTTATTTAGTTGTAAAACAGAAGTGAAAAATACTTCAAAAAATGCAGATGCTTCCATAGAACGAAAAGTTGATTCTGTTTTAACAAAGATGAATATCTACGAAAAAATTGGTCAAATGAACCAATATAACGGAAGTTGGGACGTAACTGGTCCAGCATCTGGCGTAGGTAATAAAGAAAAAGAAGCCCGTTTAAAAAATGGCGGCGTTGGTTCAATGTTGAATGTTTTATCAGCAAAAGCAACAAGAGAAGCGCAAAAAATGGTAATGGAAAATTCACGTATGAAAATTCCTTTATTAATTGGTTACGATGTTATTCACGGTTTTAAAACTATTTTTCCAATTCCTTTAGGAGAATCGGCTAGTTGGGATTTAGATATTATGAAACGTACAGCAGCAGTTGCCGCATCAGAAGCATCAGCATTTGGTGTACATTGGACATTTGCACCAATGATAGACGTTTCTCGCGATGCACGTTGGGGAAGAGTTATGGAAGGTTCTGGTGAAGATCCATATTTAACTGCAAAAATAGGCGTTGCAAGAATTCAAGGTTTTCAAGGCGATGATTTATCCAAAAACAATACCATTGCAGCCTGTGCAAAGCATTTTGCAGGTTACGGATTTGCAGAAGCAGGACGTGATTATAACACTGTAAACGTTGGCGAATATGAACTACACAACACAATTTTGCCACCATTTAAAGCAGCGGCAGAAGCAGGCGTTGCTACTTTTATGAATTCTTTTAATGAAATTGATGGAATTCCAGCAACAGGAAGTGAAATGTTACAGCGTGATATTTTAAAAAGAGATTGGAATTGGGATGGATTTGTAATTTCAGATTGGGGTTCTATTGGAGAAATGATTGCTCACGGATACGCAACAGATAAAAAACACGCTACGAATATTGCAGTAAACGCAGGTAGTGATATGGATATGGAATCGTACGCTTATCAAGCACACATTGAAGAATTAGTGAACGAAGGAAAGATTGATATCAAATTAGTTGATGATGCTGTTAGAAGAATTTTAAGAGTAAAGTTCAGATTAGGTTTATTCGATGATCCTTACAGATATTGTAATGATGAGCGTGAAAAAAACGAACTATTCACCAAAGAAAACAGAGCAATAGCACGTGAAGCAGCGCAAAAATCGATGGTTTTATTGAAAAATGAAACTAATTTATTGCCATTAAGCAAAAAAATAAAAAATATTGCAGTAATTGGTCCATTGGCAAATGATAAAGATTCTCCACTAGGTAATTGGAGAGCAATTGGTGGTAGAAGTGCAGCCGTTTCTTTATTAGAAGGAATTAAAAGTGCTGTTCCTGCATCTACTAAAGTAACGTATGCTGAAGGTTGTAGAATTGTAAATGATAAAGTGGTTGGTCAAACTTTCTTATTGCCATTGCATTTTAATAATACGGATACATCTGGAATTAAAGAAGCAGTTCGTGTTGCAAGAAATGCAGATGTTGTTATTTTGGCAATAGGAGAAATGGCTTTACAAACAGGAGAAGGAAGAAGTCAGGCAGATATTAAGTTTGCAGGTGTACAACAGCAACTATTAGAAGCTGTTTTAAAAGTAAATAAAAACGTAATTATCACCTTAATGAATGGTCGTCCGATGGATATTTCTTGGGCAGCGAAAAATGTACCTTCAATTTTAGAATGTTGGCATTTAGGATCGGAAAGTGGTCACGCTATTGCGGATGTATTATTTGGTGATTATAATCCTGCAGGGAAATTACCAGTTTCTTTTCCACATCACGTTGGACAATCTCCGTTGTATTACGGACAAAAAATGACAGGAAGACCTTGGAGTGAGCAACACGTTACTTTTTCAGGATATCGTGATGCACCAAAAACGGCGTTATATCCATTTGGATACGGGTTAAGTTATACTACATTTAAATACAGTAAAATTGTATTAGATAAGAATGAAATGTCTAAAGATGGTAAAATTACTGCATCTGTAAAAGTAACCAATACAGGAACTAGAGCAGGAGAAGAAGTGGTTCAATTATATATTAGAGATTTAGTAGGTTCAATTACAAGACCAATTAAAGAATTAAAAGGATTCGATAAAATTTCACTTAAAAAAGGAGAAAGTAAAACAGTTTCTTTTGAATTAGGGAAAGAACAACTTGAATTTTACAACGTAAATAAAAAGTTCGAGGTAGAGTCTGGTAATTTTGAAGTATGGATTGGAGAAAGCTCAACGACTGATAATAAAGCAACTTTTAAAATAAATTAACAAATGAAAAAAATCATAGCTATTATATTAATTTTAAGCATATTAACATCTTGTAATAAAATGATTAATTCAACTAAAACAATGGTAATTGCACACAGAGGTTTTTCTGAAATTGCACCAGAGAATACCTTAATCGCTTTTCAAAAAGCCATTGAAACTGGTGTGCCTTATTTTGAGTTGGATGTCCATCAATCTAAAGATGGCAAGTTAATGGTAATTCACGATTATTCGGTTAATAGAACATCGTCAAACGGAAAAACTGGAAAAGTAAATGAACTACTTTTAAGCGAATTGAATGACGTAAAAGTTGGCTATTCCAAAAAGTTTAAAGGTATCTATACATCCGAAAAAATTCCAACCTTAAAAGAAGCCTTACTTCTTGCTAAAGGTAAAATTAAAGTTTGTGTAGAAATTAAAGCAAAAAACATTGGTGATAAAGTAGTGAAATTGATCGAAGAGTTAGATATGGTGAACCAAGTAATTGTATTTTCTTTTCACTTTGAAACGGTTAAAAAAGTTAAAGCATTAAATCCAAAAATAGAAACCCTTTTTTTAAAAGACAACGCAACTATAAAAACTATTGACAAAGCATTGTCTGTAAATTTAGATGCTATTGGTGTTTGGCATAAAGAAACTAAATTCTCCAAAGAATTGATGGATTATGCACACAAAAATAGCATCAAAGTATTTACGTATACGGTAAATGATCCAAAACGAATGAAGGAATTAATTAATTTAAAATTAGACGGAATCATTACAAACAGACCAGATGTAGCCTTAAAAATACTCAACTAGTTTATGAAAAAACAGAGCATCCTTATTGCATTACTCTTCACACTTGTATTAAATGCACAAACTAAACTACCTGCATTTTTTAGTGATAATATGATTTTGCAACAAAATGAAAATGTAACTATTTGGGGAAAAGACACGCCTGGAAAAGTGGTGAAAATTTGTCCTGAATGGGGAAAGTCTGTAAAAGTCAAAACCGATAAAAATGGCGATTGGAAAACCGCAATTAAGACATTAAAAGCCGATAAAATTGCCTATAAAGTGACCATCAAAGGATCTGATAAAATCACAATTAATAATGTGCTTTTTGGTGAAGTTTGGTTTTGCGCAGGACAATCAAATATGGAAATGCCCATAAAAGGATATCCCAATTCACCAATTTTAGGAAGTAACGAAGCCTTGCTTTATGGCACTAATAAATTTATTAGATCGTATCACGTCAATAGAAACGCTATTGAAACACCACAATTTGATACAAAAGGCGGACAATGGTTGGAAGCAAACTCAGTATCTATAAGAGATTTTAGCGCTACAGCATACTTTTTTGCTAAGGAATTAAATAAAGTGTTAGACGTTCCGGTAGCAATTATAAATTCATCTTGGGGTGGCGCTGCAGCCGAAGCATTTGTAGATAACGAAACGTTAATATCTCAATTTCCAAAGGTATTTACCAGAAAAAAAGGAAAGTACGAACACGGCATAATGCACAAACCAAGTTTGATTTATAACGGAATGGTTGCGCCGTTTGAAGGATATAATATTCAAGGCGTTATTTGGAACCAAGGAGAAACCAATAGAGATCGTTTTACAGAATATAAAGAGTTGTTACCGGCAATGTTCAATCATTGGCGCAAAAAATGGAAGGACGACTTTTCATTTTATATGGTACAAGTTGCACCATTTTATTATGGAGATGGCAGATTTGTAACCTTTATTGGTGAAAGTATCGTTGAGATTACAAAACATCATAAAAACACAGGTTTTGCATCAACAATTGACATCGGAAAATGCAGTGATATTCACGCTCCAAATAAAGAAACAATAGGCAAAAGATTGGCATTAGTCGCTTTTGCTAAGAATTATGGTTTTGATGGCATTATGTATAGCGGACCAATTTATCGTGAAATGAAAATCACAGAAGATCATAAAATTGAAGTCTATTTCGATGAACAAGAAAGGGGTTTAATTACCGATGGCGACAAAAAAGAGCCTTTAAATAATTTTGAAATTGCAGGAAGTGATAAAATATTCCATAAAGCAGACGCACACATTGTACCAAGAGATGGGAAATCATACGTTGTTGTATCAAGTACTAAAGTTCCTGAACCAGTTGCTGTACGCTACGCTTTTGGAAATTGCATTAAAGGCGAAATATACAATACTGCAGGATTGCCAATGATCTCGTTTAGAACGGATGATTGGGATGATGTAGATTATCAAAACCCACCTAAAGATAAAAAATAGAAGATGTTAAAAAGAATACTATTTATAGCAATTATTTTTCAATTATTTTCTTGCGGAAATAAAGATTTGGAAGTGTTGAACCTTGAAAACAGTAAAGATTTAAAATTTTATTATTTTTCTAATGGATATTTATCACAATCAAAATATGCATTCAAAACGGTCTCAAAAGATGGTAGAACTGCTGGAGAAATAATTAGAGCAAAAGATGCCAGCGTTTGGACTGGTGTTGCCACAGAATTAATAAACCCTATTGAAATAAAAAACGGAAAAAAATTCACCATCGATGTTTTTATGGATCACATTGGTTCTTTTAGTTTTAAACTGGAAAAATCACAAGATGGTGGTTCGGATACAAATATCTCCGTTAAAAACACAAGAATTAATGAATGGGAAACTTTAGTGTTCGATTTTAAGGATGCCATTTTTAATGCACCAACCTATCCAAAAATCGCTTTATTTGCCGATTTAAACAAGAAATCAACAGGGAAAGACGAAGTGACTTATTTTTCGAATATTCGTCAAATACCAAATGATTACAAAGAAGTTATTAGTGGCAACAAAAAAGACGCAATTAAAATAGTAGTTATCGGTTCATCAACCGCAGCAGGAACTGGACCAACGGATAGCAAAAATGCTTGGGTAAACCGCTATCGTAGAAAGGTAGTCGAAAAAAATGGTTATAATGAAGTCATTAACTTGGCAGTTGGCGGTTATACAACGTATCAATTAGTGCCATCGGATGCTGTTATTCCTAACGGAAGACCAAAATCAGAACCAGAACACAACGTTACAAAAGCAATATCTTTTAAACCAGATGCGGTTTTAATAAACTTACCAAGTAATGATGCTAATTTAGAGTTTTCCATAAAAGAGCAATTAGACAATTATACAAAAATGACAAATGCCTTAGACAAAGCAGGTATTAAATATTGGATAAGCACAACGCAAGGACGAAATTTTTCGAAAGAAAAAAGAAAAGCACAACAAATAATGAAAGACTCTACGGATACGCGTTACGGCAGAAATACCTTAGATTTCTGGAAAGGTTTTGCCAATTGGAACGGAACAATTAAAGAAAAATACGATAGCGGCGATGGCGTTCATATGAATGACTTAGCGCATAAATATTTGTTTGAAGAAGTTTGGGATAAAGATGTTTTGGGAACTATTTTAGATGCTAGAGCAGGAATTAAACGTAAAGACAGCGCATACACATCGCCAAAGGAATATAAAAATTACCATTTGGTTTGGGAAGATGACTTTAATGGTGATAAGCTAAATAAAAAATCGTGGACACACGAGTTGGGCAATGGCTGTCCAAGATTATGCGGTTGGGGGAATAATGAGAAAGTTTGGTATCGCCCAGAAAACTCGGTTATTGATAACGGAATTTTAACAATGAATGTCAAAAAAGACAAAGAACAAGAAGGTTATTGGTCATCATCAAGAATTATTACCAGCAATAAAGTCAATTTTAAAATGGGTAGAATTGATGTAAGAGCTAAACTTCCAGAAACACGTGGTTTATGGCCTGCAATATGGTTGCTTGGTCAAAATAGAGCAGAAATTGGCTGGCCAAAATGTGGCGAATTAGATATTATGGAAGAAGTTGGTCATATGCCATTTAGAGTTCGTGGAACAACTATTTTTCCTGATAGCAAAAAGAAAACTCAGTTTATTGGTGAGAAATTTGAATTACAACACAGTAAATTTAGTGATGATTTTCACGTTTTCTCTATCGTTTGGGATGAAAAAGGCATTCAATATTTAGTAGATAATAAAACGTATTATAATAAAACGTATGTTGAATTAGGTGTTCCTAAAAATGATAATCCGTTTTTAAAACCAATGTTTCTTATTTTAAATTGTGCTGTTGGTGGGAATTTACCTAAAAACCCTGATTATACATCGGTTTTTCCACAAACCTTTGAAATTGATTATGTACGCTACTTTCAAGAAAACAGAGTAGAACATTATCCAAAAGTAGTAGAGAAAGTCAAAAAAATGCCTAAGAAAGATAAAGTTTGGGTGTATTTAATGGCAGGACAATCTAATATGGAAGGAAACGGACAAGTAATGCCACAAGATACTATTCCACATAATAGATTAATAACGATCAATCCCAAAGGCGAATGGGTAAAATTAAAAGAACCCATCAACTTAAATTTTTCTTGGTATAAAAAGTTAGATTGCGTTAATAGTTTTGGAAATAATTTACTTAAAAAAGTGCCAAAAGATGTAACTGTTGCAATGATTCCTGCCGCAGTTGGTGGAAGTAGCGTAGATCATTGGTTAAATGACAATGAATTTAGAACAATGCATCTATGGTCAAATATGACCGAAATGATAGCCGAAGCAAAGAAAGTAGGAACTATTAAAGGAATGATTTGGCATCAAGGAGAAACCGACGCTAAAAAAGATAAATTAGCAGCATATCCAGATAAATTAACCACATTATTCAATAAAATTAGAAAAGAATGTGACAATCCTAATATGCCAATTGTTATTGGAGAATTAGGTGATTTTGGTGTAGATAGACCAGTTTGGAAGGAATTCAATCAACTCATAGAAAAATACAGTAAAGATAACAACAACATAGAGATAATAAAAACTACGGACTTAGATCATATGGGCGACAAGGTGCATTTTAACAATGTAGCATTACGCACTATGGGAAAACGCTATGCGGAGAAGATGCGTGTTGAGTAGTTTTGAGTATTCAGTTTTCAGTGATCAGTAATCAGTAATCAGTGGTCAGTAGAACAGTAAGCAGACCAATTTTGTCATTTCGACAGAGTGAGGAACTAACGACGAGAAATTTCATTTATTTTAGAGATTCCTCGTCGCTCTTTCAGGCTCTGTAAGAATGACACAAGGAAAAAAATTTGCAACCATTGCGATACCTTAGCGTTCCTTGCGGTTAAAAAAAACTCTGTGTTCCTCCGTGAAACTCTGTGTAATAACAAAATATATGTCAACAAAATTCAACATAAAAACCAAATCTAAAATATCCTTTAAAACATTAGGATTTATTTTAGCGCCAATTGTGTTCACTTTATTATGGAATGCAAATTTAGACCCAACCAATCCGTTGGTTTCAAAAATGGCAGCAATTGCATCATTAATGGCAATTTTTTGGGCAACCGAAGCCATTCCATTAGCAGCAACATCGTTAATACCTATTGTTTTATTTCCAGTAATGGGAATTATGAAAGATGGCGGAAGTATTGCGAATGTCTATTTTAATAATATTATTTTCCTGTTTATTGGTGGATTTATCATCGCATTAGCAATGGAAAGATGGAATTTACACAAGCGAATTGCTTTATTTATCATTAAAAAGGTAGGAAACAGTCCATCAAGAATAATTATGGGCTTTATGATTGGAACAATGTTCTTATCAATGTGGATTTCTAATACCGCAACCGCAGTAATGATGTTGCCCGTTGCAATGGCAATTATCTTAAAAATGGAAGAAAGTTTTGGTGTGGATAAATCGCATAAATTTTCGATAAGTTTATTATTGGGAATTGCATATTCCGCATCTATTGGTGGCGCTGCAACATTGGTTGGAACACCACCAAACTTAGTATTTGCAAAATTATTTAAAGATTTATTTCCAAACGCTCCAGAAATTTCTTTTACAACGTGGATGGTCGCAACCTTACCCATTGTATTAATAATGTTGTTCTTTATTTGGACTTTATTAACCAAGGTTTTATACCGAATTCCAAAACATTTAGAAATTGACGAAACCATTGTAAATGAAGAATACAGCGCCTTAGGAAAACTATCTTATGAAGAAAAAACTGTTGCCGTAGTTTTTGCCATAACTGCCATACTTTGGATGACAAGAGTAGATCTCAACTTTGGAAGTTTTAAAATTCCAGGTTGGCGAAATTTATTCGAAAATCCAAAAAGTATGAATGATGGTATCACGGCAATTTTTATGGCGTTATTGTTATTTTTAATTCCTGTAAAGAATAAGAAATCTAACTATAAAACCATTGTGGACGGAACTGTTTTTAAAGATTTGCCTTGGGCTGTTATTTTACTTTTTGGTGGTGGATTTGCTTTGGCAAAAGGATTTCAATTGTCTGGTTTATCCAATTTTATTGGAAACAATTTATCCAGTTTAGAAGGTGCATCGCCATTAGCAACCATATTAGGAATTAGTTCTGTAATGACATTTACAACTGAATTCACATCCAATACAGCAACCACGCAAATGATAATTCCCGTATTGGCATCAGTTGCTGTAGCAATGAAAACCAATCCGTTAATATTAATAATTCCAGCTACATTATCGGCTTCATTTGCCTTTATGATGCCAGTAGCAACACCACCAAACGCTGTAGTTTTTGGTAGTGGAAGAATTAAAATGTTCGAAATGATTAAAGCAGGATTTATCATAAACATTGTAGGAATAATTTTAGTAACCTTGATTTTTTACCTTTTGGGAATGAATTTGTTCGATATAGATCCCAATGTTTTCCCAGAATGGGCTTTGCCAGCTGGTAGTGCTAAATAGATAAAATAGACGTTAGTCTACAAGGATTGGACGGAGAATAAAATTCAAGAAGTGTCCTGATAATTATTGGGATTGTAGTTAAAAATTTTAAATGTATGAAATATCAAATTTTAATAAGTATTATTATCATCAGTATCTTTTTTGGATGTTCCGAAAAAAAAGTAAATCTTAAAGGCGATATAACTGCCAAAGAAATTTTAGGAAACTCTAAATATCAGGCACTTTCGGCTGGTGCATATCGCCATATTAATAGAGATAGCGTGCCATCGGTTGTAGATATTAAAGAAGATTTAAAACTAACAGCAGCATTAAGTGTAAAATTATTACGCACTTACAATACACAACATTATGCACAAGCAGAAAATCTATTGCAAGCAATTAAGGAACTAAAAGAAGCAGATCCAAATTTTGAAATGTATGTAATGTTAGGTGCTTGGATACAATGTGATGGTGCTTGGTCTAGTAAAATAAACCATAATTTAGGAAATGAAAAAAATAACAAAGCAGAAATAGATAAGGCAGTTGCATTGGCGCAAAAATATCCAACTATTGTAAAAATGATTGCCGTTGGTAACGAAGCAATGATTAATTGGGCAAGTGGCTATTATGTATCTCCAAAAATAATTTTAAAATGGGTAAATCATTTGCAAGAATTAAAGGAAAAAGGTGTAATTTCAAAAGGAATTTGGATTACAAGTTCCGATAATTACGAGGCTTGGGGCGGCGGAGCAAAATCGTATCAAACGAAAGGTTTAGAAGATCTAATCAAAGCAGTCGATTTTATTTCTTTGCATACTTATCCGTATCACGCAACGTATCATCAGCCTTTATTTTGGGGAACTCCAGAGGATGAAATGAATTTATCGGATATTAAAAAAATAGATAAAGCAATGGTAAGAGCCACAAAATTTGCCATTAATCAATACCAAACTACGGCAGATTATGTCGCTAGTTTAGGCATAAAAAAACCAATTCATATTGGAGAAACTGGCTGGGCAACAATTGCCAATAGATCTTACGGAAAATCAGGTTCGCAAGCAGCAGATGAATATAAAGAGAAGTTATTTTATGATCAAATTCGTGATTGGACAAACAAAAATAACATCAGTTGTTTCTATTTTAAATTGATGGATGAACGATGGAAAGCAAAAGAAGTAGATGGTTCAGAAAATAATTTTGGATTGATAAAAATGAATGGTCAAGCAAAATATGCCTTATGGGATGAAGTAGATAAAGGAACTTTTGACGGTATTATAAGAAACGGATTAAAAATTACCAAAACCTTTAATGGCAATAAAGCAGTAATGATGAAAACCGTTTTCTTACCGCCAACACTCAAAGAAATAGGAATTATTGAATTACATACTGTTAATAAAGACCGCAAAATTACAGATGCTGTAACAGAAGAAAAATACATTGTTGCACATAACGAATTAATTCCAAATGCAACAAACAAAATGACATATCCAAGTTCTAAACTTGAATTTATGGCAATAGATGGAACTTGCAAATTCAAAATGCAAGAAAACTACGACATTGAAGTGGTAACAGGAACAGGACAATGGTGGGCTGCAGCATTAAAAATAAGTGACATTGGGAAAGGAGAAAATTTATCGAAATTTGATAAAGGCTTTTTACATTTTGAATTAAAAGGAGATACTAAATCTATTTTTTATATTGGTTTTCAAACAGGTGATTACACCAAAGGAACTTTGAAATTCAATGGCGTAGATTTTGGAACAAAAAGTAAGCGTAATGTGACAAATAGCTGGAAAAAACACCGTATTTCAATGCAAGAACTGAACAAAAGTAATCAGTTAGATGATGTTACCAGTGTTTTAAGCATCAAAGGAATAAATGGATTTGACGGAAAAAATATTTACATAAAGAATGTTTACTATTCGCAAAAATAATTATTAAAATGATAGGGAAAAATAACTTTAAATTTTTAATACTTCTCACAGTAATATTGTTACTGAGTTCCTGCGCACCAATAAAAGTAGCTTGTGTAGGCGATAGTATCACGTATGGCGCAAGCATTAAGCATAGAGATTCATTATCTTATCCTGTACAATTACAACGATTATTAGATAAAAAATATAAAGTTGCTAATTTTGGACACAGTGGCGCAACAATGTTGAAGAAAGGTGACAAGCCGTATTGGGATTTACCAGAATACCAACAATCATTAGATTTTGAACCAAAAGTCATCGTATTAATGTTAGGTACAAACGATTCCAAACCACAAAATTGGGATAAATTTAAAAATGAGTTTATTACTGATTATCAAGAAATGATTAATAATTTTCAAAATTTAAAATCAAAACCAACTATTTATATTGGTTTGCCGCCACCAGTCATTAAAGAAAGTTGGGGAATTAGAAAAGAAATAGTAGAAGTAGATTTAATTAATATTTTGAACAACATATCAACTGATCACAAATTAAAAATCATAGATTTACAATCAGTATTTAAAGGTAAAGATAATCTTATTCCAGATGGAATTCATCCAAATGGAGCAGGAGCGAAGTTGATGGCAGAAACAATATATAAAACCTTAATAGAATAGATTTATGGACAAACCAGACTTAAAAAAATATTGGAAAACCAATTTAAAATATTTAGCCGTTTTATTATCAATTTGGTTTATTGTATCCTTTGGATGCGGAATTTTATTCGTTGAAGAATTGAATAAAATTAGATTAGGTGGCTTTAAATTAGGCTTTTGGTTTGCACAGCAAGGATCCATATATGTGTTTGTAGTATTAATTTTTGTCTATATAAAACTGATGAATAACTTGGATAAAAAATACAATTTAAACGATTAAATTATGACCTTACAATATTGGACTTGGTTATTAGTAGGACTTACATTTGCGCTCTATATAGGAATTGCTATTTGGTCTAGAGCAACATCAACAAAAGAATTTTATGTTGCTGGTGGCGGCATATCTCCTTTAGCAAATGGCTTAGCAACAGCAGCAGATTGGATGTCTGCAGCATCATTCATTTCAATGGCAGGATTAATTTCTTTTAATGGATACGATGGTTCTGTATATTTAATGGGTTGGACTGGTGGTTATGTGTTACTCGCTTTATTATTAGCACCGTATTTGCGAAAATTTGGAAAATTTACTGTGCCAGATTTTATTGGCGATCGTTATTATTCAAACGTAGCAAGAACTGTAGCTGTATTTTGCGCCTTAATTATTTCGTTTACTTATGTTGCTGGACAAATGAGAGGTGTTGGTTTGGTTTTTTCACGATTTCTAGAAGTTGATATCAATACAGGTGTAATTATAGGTATGATTATCGTTTTATTTTATGCTGTTTTAGGTGGAATGAAAGGAATTACTTACACTCAAGTAGCACAATATTGTGTGTTGATTTTTGCTTTTATGGTACCTGCAATCTTTATTTCAATTCAGATGACAGGTAATCCAATTCCACAATTAGGTTTTGGTGGAGCTGGAGCCGATGGCGTTTATTTATTAGATAAGCTTGATGGTTTACATAGAGAATTAGGTTTTCAGGAATACACATCTGGAAGTAAATCTAAAATGGATGTGTTTTTTATAACTGCTGCATTAATGGTTGGTACAGCAGGTTTGCCACATGTAATTGTTCGTTTTTTTACCGTTAAAAAAGTAAGTGATGCTCGTAAATCGGCTGGTTGGGCATTATTGTTTATCGCTATTTTATATACAACTGCACCAGCAATTGCATTATTTTCTAGAATTAATTTAATAGAAACTGTAAGCAATAAAAAATATGCTGAAATGCCAGAATGGTTTGGTAACTGGGAAGAAACTGGATTAATTACTTTTGATGATAAAAATAAAGATGGCAAAATACAATACGTTGCAAATGCAACAATTAATGAATTAAATGTAGATAAAGATATAATGGTATTGGCAAACCCGGAGATTGCTAAATTACCTAATTGGGTAATAGCATTAGTAGCTGCAGGTGGTTTAGCAGCCGCACTATCTACTGCAGCAGGATTATTATTGGTAATTTCGGCTTCCGTATCTCACGATTTAATTAAAAAAATGATCAATCCTAAGATCTCTGAAAAAGGTGAGTTGTTAGCAGCACGTTTATCGGCATTTGTGGCTGTTATTGTTGCAGGCTATTTTGGTATCCATCCACCAGATTTTGTCGCCGCCACGGTGGCATTAGCTTTTGGTTTGGCTGCAGCATCGTTTTTTCCTGCTATTATTTTGGGTATTTTCTATAAAAAAATGAATAAAGAAGGCGCAATAGCTGGAATGATTATCGGTATTTTACTAATGTTGTTTTATATGACCAAATTCAAATTTGGATGGTTTGGAGGTGGAACAAAAGCCGATTGGTGGTTTGGGATTTCACCCGAAGGTTTTGGAACAGTTGCCATGCTAGTTAACTTTGTTATCTCAATAGTTATTGCTCAATTTACACCAGAACCACCAGCAGAAGTGCAAGAGTTGGTTGAAAATATTAGAGTTCCATCTGGTGCTGGAGTTGCAACTGTACACTAGCTATGTTTTCAAAAAATAAGAATATAATAAGAATTTAAAAGCATATATTGCAAATTACTAATCAAAATTAAACACTTTAAATTATGAGTACATCAAACAAAAGAATTAATATTTATTTCATAACCATAATAATTACACTTGGTGGATTATTATTTGGATACGATACTGGAGTAATTAACGGAACACAATTTTACTTTTCCAAATATTTTGGATTAACTGGTTTTATGAAAGGTTTCGTAGTAAGTAGTGCGCTAATTGCAGCTTTTTTTGGAGCTTTAGTCTCTGGCGTGTTAAGTAAGGCTATTGGTAGAAAAAGTTCACTAATTATATCTGCAATTTTATTTACAATATCTGCTTGGGGATCTGGTTTACCAGATATTTTACCAGAAAGTGTTTCTTTATTAGTCTTTTTTAGAATTTTAGGAGGTATTGCAATAGGAATTGCGTCAATGAATGCGCCAATGTATATTGCAGAGATTGCACCAGCAGAAAAGAGAGGTAATTTAGTTACCTTTTATCAGCTAGCAATTGTTATTGGATTTTTTGTAGTCTTTTTAGCCACTTATTTTATTGGAGATGGCTTAAGTGAAGCCGATACTATTAAATTTGGATGGCGTCAAATGTTTTGGTCTGAATTAATTCCGTATTTATTATTTTTAGTTGGTTTGTACTTTGTACCTAGAAGTCCACGCTGGTTAATGACAAAAGGAAGAGAAGAAGAAGCTTTAAATGTATTATCTAAAATTCATGGTACTGAAATTGCTAAAGCAGAAATTAATGAAATTAGAAATTCTATTAATGATGCTGACAAAAAAGATAAAGTCTCTCTTTTTGTTAAACCATTATTAGCAATAGTTGTTATTGGAACAATATTATCAGCCTTACAACAATTTACAGGTATTAATGCTGTGTTATATTATGGTTCAGATATTTTTGAACAAGCACTTGGTTTTGGAAAAGATGACATTTTAAAGCAACAAATTTTATTAGCAACTGTGAATTTAGTATTTACATTTATTGCCATGTTTACAGTAGATAAATTAGGAAGAAAACCATTGCTTACAATTGGTGGTTTTGGAATGTTAATTGGTTTTTTAATGATGGGATATACACTTTATACAAGTGATTATTCAAATTTAAATGCAGCAGGATTACCTGCTTTGTCAAAAGCTGAAGGCATGGTAAGTTTAATTGGCGTGTTGATTTTTATAGCTTCATTTGCAATGTCTATGGGGCCAGTTGTTTGGGTAATTTTATCTGAAATATTCCCAAATAGAGTGCGCAGTATTGCAATGTCAATTGCAGTTGCAGCTCAATGGTTAGCAAATTGGTTTGTATCGTTTACGTTTCCATTAGTTGTAGAAAGCAAAGCGAATGAATTACAAATGAATGGTGGTACTTGGAATAATTCTTTACCTTATTTTGTATTTTCTGTTTTCATAGTAATAATTATAGTTTTTGTTTGGAAATATATTCCTGAAACAAAAGGAAAAACGTTGGAAGAAATGGAATCTTTATTTGATAAATAAACCATTTTCGCAAATATAAAGGGCTTTATTTAATTAAAGCCCTTTTTTATTTAATGTAGTTAATTGTAGAATTCTTTACATAAAAGTAGTTGTTTGTGCCGTATTTTTACAAGAAAATCAATAGTACTCACTTTTATATATGTATTCAATTAAAACGAAGTGTTGTTTGTTAAAAAGTTTAATTATAATTTCTTATATTTACATCGCTAACAATAAAGAAACAACATGTCAAAAATTAAATTAGATGATATAGATCATCAAATTTTGAAAATCCTCATTAAGAATTGTCGAACCCCATTTACTGATATTGCTAAAGACCTTCTAGTCTCTGCTGGAACAATACATATTCGTGTAAAAAAGATGGAAGAATTAGGTGTAATTAAAGGCTCAACACTTGTTGTTGATTATAACAAATTAAACTATACTTTTATAGCTTATGTTGGGTTATTTGTAGATAACTCTTCGAGTTTTCCTACAATTATTTCAGAAATTGATAAAATTAATGAAGTAACTGTAGCGCATTTAACTACAGGTAAATTTGCGATTTTCTGTAAAATTAGGGCGAAAAACACAATTCATGCAAAAAACATTATATTTAGATTGGATGAAATAAAAGGAGTGATTCGTACTGAAACTTCAATTTCATTAGAAGAAGTAATTAATGATAAACAACGTTTGATTTCAAATATTATTAAAGAAATTTAATAATTTTTTTAAGAATTAAAGTAAGTTTATTATTCAATTATGATTACTTTTGATTCTGTTAATATCAATCAAAAGATAGCATGTTACAGTATTCAAAAAAAGGATTTTCCAATGAGAAGTTTTTGGAACTATATAAGTTACTTATAAAACCAAGATTAATAGAAGAGAAAATGCTCATTCTATTACGTCAAGGTAAAATTTCAAAATGGTTTTCAGGAATTGGGCAAGAAGCCATATCTGTTGGTGTTTGCAGTGTGCTAATGAAAGAGGAGTACATTCTTCCTATGCATCGAAATTTAGGTGTTTTTACAACTAAAAAAGTACCTTTAAATCGTTTATTTTCTCAATGGCAAGGTAAAGCTAATGGCTTTACTAAGGGAAGAGATCGTTCATTTCATTTTGGTACTAATGAGTATAATATAATTGGAATGATATCACATTTGGGACCTCAAATGGGTGTTGCAAATGGCGTTGCATTAGCAAGTTTATTATCTAAAAACAATCAAATTACAGCCGTTTTTTCTGGTGAAGGAGGCACAAGTGAAGGTGATTTTCATGAAGCGTTAAATGTGGCTTCTGTTTGGAATTTACCTGTTTTATTTTGTATAGAACATAATGGTTATGGATTGTCTACGCCAAGTTCACAACAGATGAAGAATCAAAATGTGGCAGATAAAGGTGTAGGATATGGTATGGAATCCTATACTATTAATGGTAATAATATTTTAGAAGTCTATTCAAAGATGGATAAAATAGCTAAAAGTGTACGTAAAAATCCAAGGCCAATCTTAATAGAGTTTAAAACGTTTAGAATGCGAGGTCATGAAGAGGCAAGTGGCACAAAATATGTTCCTCAAGAAATTTTAGACGCTTGGGCATTAAAAGATCCAATAGAGAATTACGCTTCTTTTTTACGTGATGAAAATATTCTATCTGAAACTATGGAAGTTGCAATTAAAAAAGAAATTATTCATGAAATAAACGAAAATCTTGATATTGCATTCGCTGAAGAAGCGATTTCCTCTACCGTAGAAAAAGAATTAAGTGACATATTCAAACCATATGATTTTGAGCATTATAAGCCAAGTGTCAAAACTTCAAATATTAGATTAGTTGATGCCATTTCAAATGGATTAAGACAAAGCATGGAAAAGCATGATAATCTAATTATTATGGGGCAAGATATTGCAGATTATGGTGGTGTTTTTAAAATTACCGATGGTTTTTTAGATCAATTTGGAAAAGAGCGTGTGCGTAACACACCTATTTGTGAATCTACAATTATTGAAGCAGCATATGGTTTGTCAATTACAGGTTATAAAGCAGTGGTTGAGTTGCAATTTTCAGATTTTGTAACTTCAGGGTTTAATCCAGTAATTAATTTATTGGCGAAATCTCATTACAGATGGCAACAACATGCAGATGTTGTGTTACGGATGCCTTGTGGAGCTGGTGTAGGTGCTGGTCCTTTTCATTCGCAAACTAATGAAGCTTGGTTTACTAAAACACCAGGATTAAAAGTTATTTATCCTGCCTTTCCTTATGATGCTAAAGGTTTGTTGGCTACAGCAATAAATGATCCAAACCCTGTATTGTTTTTTGAACATAAAGCTTTATACCGTTCTATTTATCAAGATGTTCCAGATGATTATTACACAATTCCATTTGGAGAAGCAGCACTTTTAAAAGAAGGAAATGAGATTACACTTATAAGCTATGGTCAAGGTGTACATTGGATTTTAGACACATTAAAAGAGGAAAAGTATCTTAATTTATCTGTAGATGTGATTGATTTGAGATCTTTACAGCCCTTAGATGTTGATACAATCTATACATCTGTCAAAAAAACGGGAAAAGTAATTATTTTACAAGAAGACACAATGTTTGGTGGAATTGCTTCAGACATATCTGCTTTAATAACCGAGAATTGTTTTTCTTTTTTAGATGCGCCAATTAAAAGAGTTGCTAGTTTAGAAACGCCTGTACCGTTTGCTGTTGTATTAGAAGATGAGTATTTGCCAAGAGAACGTTTTAAATTAGCGCTGGATGTTACTTTAAATTATTAAATTACTCAATAATAAGTAGTTGTTGCTTGTGTTTTTTATTCGATAACATTTTAAGTAAATAAACACCACTTTCTAGAGAAATTGGAATGTCATCATTTTCTTGTATATTCTCTTTTAGAACTGTTTTTCCGTCAATAGTGAAAATTGTTATTTCTGTGTGTTGTTGAATTCCTTTAAAAAAGAGTCTATCTTTTGTTGGGTTTGGATAAATTGAACTATTTTCAAAACTATTATCCGATAAATTAAGGCTAGAAGACCAATTATTGCCTACTTGAGTTCCCCAAATGTATTCTATTAATAATGGCATGTCTATAAACGGATTCCGGTTAAATTGCCAAGTATAAATAAAATTATTTCGGTTCATTTCAAAATCATCTGGTGGATCATTTCTATGCCAATCTAGCAATGTGGCTAAGTCACCTAATTCTCCAACCACGTTGGGATAACCATTTACAATATCTAATCCATTGTAACGTACAGCTAAAAAGAAAACGCTACGAGCTACATCGCCTTTAAAACTACCAAAACTCCCTGTTGGTCCATTATATTGGCCGTAATGCTGATTGCCTCGCACACTATTTTCGGGACCATCAACGGCTCTTATAGCATGCGCATCTGAATTGCCATGGCGTAAAGAATCTGCATGTGTTTCCCAAAAATTATTAATACCATCCGCAACATCATCGGCTTCTATGCTTTGAAAACCACCACGTGACCTTGGAAAAGTATGTTCTCTGTTCCATTTTCCTACGCTGTTTGATGTTGTTTGGTAATCTAATTTTGGACGTGTTTGTTCTGTATAGGCTAGCCAGACTTCATTGCTGTTTTCGGGATTTTGATCTGCCGTTTTTAGAATGGTAATAATATCTGTATATGTTTGTGCTCTTACTGTATATTCTTCTGATATGATATCTTGTAAAGCACTGCGAAGACTTGCATCAGCTAAACCATCTAAACTGTTGTAATAAGCGTTTGGTTGGGTGCTTTGTACAACATTATATGTAGGATTTAGGGGTGTTCCAAAGCCGGCTACTTGATAATCATTATCAATAATACGTATTTTAATTGCGTTATTTAGTAGTAGAAATGGTACTTGAACATCAGCTAGTTGAATAATTAGTTCTTCATCGCCTTCATCAAAAGCATCATCTATTAAAGTTATTGTAGTACTTACGGAGTTTTGTCCAACAGGAATTGATAACGATGTATTTCCTGTATAATCTGCAGTAGTGAACGTGTTGTTAGCTAATGTGAAATTTAGGTTTAATAGTTCAGTTACGTTTTCTTCGGTTTCAAAAGTGATGTCAAAAGAATCATTTTCATTGTATTGTGTGTTTGTAACTAGAATGTTTACGCCATTTAAAACAATTCCTGTACCATCATTTAATTGTCGTGGTGTTGGTGTAGCTACAAAATAATTTCCGTTATTGTCTCTTTGAACAGATTCAGTTGTTTTTAAGCCGTTTTCGTTTTCATTAGTCTGCGTAGTAACGCCAAGCAAGTTCATTAATACAGTATCATCAGGGTCACTTGTATCGTAAACCAATGCGTCTATAAGATTGTTAGTTGTTGCTAATGTGCCATCTAAAAAATCATAAAAACTACCAGAATAAATAGCAACAGCATCGGCTCCATTTTGAATAACAGAGGTGGAAATAATCAATTGTGGAACAGGCGAAACGTTAACACTTCCTATTAATAATAGACCATTAATATCCGTTGTATATCCATTTAAATCAATATTATAGTAACTACTATCTGCACCGTTAGTTGAGCCATTAAAAAGCACTACAACATAACCATCTAGTGGGAAATTTGGTGTGTCAGATTTTAATTCAATAAACTCTTTGGTGTCCGTACCAACGGTATCTGAATCTACTTCGTTAATTACAATTTGGGCTTGTGTAAATTGAGTTATAATTAAAAAAAAAATAATTGTTATTTGTTTCATTGTTTAAATTTTTTATATAAAAAATCAAAGTTGAATTTTATAGGTTTTACAATTCCTTTAACTAAATTAAATTTACTCAAAGTTGCTATAAGATAAAATATTATATAACCATAAACTATGGTAGATTTCACGAAAAATAGATTTGCTTCTTGGCTATTCCATTTAAAAGCAACATAAATATATGAAAGCATAAATATAGATAATAGACTAACGATTAGGTATATTTTTAATCGGTCATTATTAATTTTTTTACGGTCATCGTAATAATTTGAAGCATTTAACGTGTTGTTTTTTAAAGTGAACCATATATGAATTGTAAAGAGAAAAAATAGTGTCGTTAAACCACTAAATCTAGCGACTGATTTATTGATTAACCAAAAATCATAGAATCCGTGAGAGAAAATAGCAAAGAAAAAGAAAACAAGAAACACTAGAAATGAAGAATAGTTGGTTTTCTTAAAGCGAATTAAGTATAAACCATAGCCAATCATTGAACTGAAGGTCATATGCGCAACAGTGGCGTAAATAGCTCTTGCATTTATAATTTCAATGCCATTTCTTTCTAAATACATTGTGTTTTCAACTAATGAAAAACCTAATGCAGATACCGAAGCATATAGAATAAAATCATAAGGTTCATCTATAGCTTTGGTGAATTTTAAAATTAATAGCAACGGTATTAACTTGATAGTTTCTTCAATTAAACCTATTCCAAAAACACTATAAATAAAGCTTCCAATGGGATTTTGTGTGTTTGTAAAACCCATTTGATGTATAAACTCATATGGATATTGGGCAAATGAGGTTGTTATTAATGCAAAGAAAATAACTATAAATATATGACGTTTTTTTTCTTTGTTAAAAATATCTAGTCGGTAAATATATATGAGCCAAACCAAAGTGATAAATACTGACACCATAAAAGCAAAAATAGTTCGGTTTTTATTAAAAGATATATCTGAAATGTGATTAACATCTTCTATAGCAGTATAGTTTACAAGAATTAATGGCAGTGCAACTACCAAGATACTTATGAGAATAGATTTGAAACGAGATAGTTTAAAGTACTCTTTTTTCTTAGAAAACGATTTGTAATCTGTAGCCTGATTTTTAAACCAAATAATGATTAAAAGAAATCCCAAAAAATTAAGAATTATATGAATCATATAGTTGCATTTATTTTACCCAAAACCCTTTATAAACCAATTTTGTAGCACCTCTTAAATAAATATTTGTGTAGGAATCATCCGCTTTAAGAAACGAAACTTCTAAAAGACCACCATTGGTCTCAACGTTAACAGTTGTATTTGTCGTTTTCTGTATTTGATAAGCAGCAATGGCAACAGCAGTTACGCCTGTACCGCAACTTAAAGTTTCATCTTCAACACCACGTTCATATGTTCTAACTTTAAAAGTGTCTTTATTTATTTGTTCTACAAAATTAACATTAGTTCCTTTTGGACTGTAAGTACTGCTATTTCTTATTTTTTTTCCTTTAGACTTTACTTTAATTTTGGAAACATTAGATACAAATTGCACATGATGTGGCGAGCCAGTATTTAGAAATAAATAACCACTATCTTCAAGAATAAATCCAACATCCATAAGTTGTAGATTAACAACGTCGTTTTTATCTATAGTCGCTTTGTGGATACCATCAGCTGCTTCAAATACGGCATCATCTTCAATAATTTTAAACATTTTGGCAAATGCAACAATGCAACGTCCACCATTACCACACATAGAGCCAGTACTGCCATCTGTATTGTAATAAACCATTTTAAAATCGTATTTATCCGAATTTTCTAACAGTATAATACCATCGGCACCAATACCAAGTTGTCGGTTGCCAAGTGTTTTTATTAAATCAATATTTTTTGCATTGAACGAATCATCTCTATTATCGATTAATATGAAGTCATTACCTGTACCGTGATATTTGTAAAATTCTAAATACATGGTGGTAAAAGTAATAAATATTGTTACAATTTGGTTTACAAATTTTAAAATTTTATAAAGAAAAAAACTTTATGGTTCTTATGTATATTTTGCGTTAAAAGCAAGTGTTAAAAGACGTTAATAAATGTTAAAACACGTTAAATATTATAAAATCAGACAATAAAACAAGTATTTTTGAGTTAAATAATACTACTAATTATAATCTATAATCTTATGAAAAAATTCACAAATTTATTAATTGTTTCTATTTTGGGAGGTGTTATCACACTTGGTTCTTATCTTTTATTTTTTCAAAAAGAAAGTCAAATAATTACTATTAAAAATCCTGAAACACCATCTATATTTAAAACAAGTACTCCTAATTCATTTATTCCAAAAGGCGAAATAGATTTCACAAAAGCGGCAAAAGAAACTGTAGATGCTGTAGTTCACGTAAAAAACACCTCTGTAAAAACAGTGCGTGATCCATTTGCAGAAATGTTTTATGGTAATAATGCAGGTTCGCGAAAATATGCACAAGTTGGTACAGGAAGTGGCGTAATCATCTCTTCTGATGGTTATATTGTGACTAACAATCACGTTATTAATGGCGCTACCGAAATTGAAATAACACTTAATAATAAAAAGACTTATACTGCACAATTAATTGGATCTGATGTTAATAGCGATATTGCTTTAGTAAAAATTGAAGCTTCGGAATTACCATTTGTAACGTTTGCAAATTCTGATTCAATTCAAATTGGCGAATGGGTTTTAGCTGTTGGAAATCCTTATAATTTAACATCTACCGTTACAGCCGGAATAGTAAGTGCAAAAGGAAGAGACTTAGAAGGAAATAATGTTCATGAATCATTTATACAGACGGATGCCGCTGTGAATCCTGGAAATAGTGGTGGCGCTTTAGTTAATACGCGAGGAGAATTGGTAGGAATTAATACTGCAATATCTTCAAAAACAGGCTCTTTTATTGGTTATTCGTTTGCAGTACCATCAAATATTGCTAAAAAAGTGATAGAAGATTTATTGGAATTTGGTAATGTGCAACAAGCCATTTTGGGTGTTAATGGAAACGAATTAAATGGTAATTTTTCTAAGGAACTTGATTTGCAATCTAGTGAAGGGTTTTATGTTACCAAAGTCACTAAAAATTCAGGTGCCGATTCTGCTGGAATTATGGCAAAAGATATCATCACTAAATTGGATGATGTGAAAATTACAAGCTATGCAGATTTAACTGGTTATATAGGTTCAAAACAACCAGGTGATAATGTGAATGTGGTTGTATTACGTAATGGTGTAGAAATTAAGACGATTGTTACACTAACTAAAAAAGAAATGAATAAATTTATTTTGGGCTTTAATTTAGAAGATTTATCCTATAATGAATTGCAAAATAAAAATATTAAAAATGGTGTTTTTATTTCAGAAATTGAAAACAAAGAATTACTCAAATTTGGTGTTAAAGCTGGTTTTATTATAACCACTATTAATGGCGTTGCTGTAAAGTCTGCCGATGAAGTTAAGAAAATTATTGGTGCTAATTTGGGTAAAAACATCATAAGAATAGAAATGATAAATTTAAAAGGCGAAAGAGAACGTTACATTTTTCAATAAAAGTGAATTGAATTTTTTGTTAAAAAGACTGTTATAAAAACAGTCTTTTTTTATGCAAATAACTTTTCAAATCCATTAAATTTGTGCAACTTATATTTAAAATTATGTCAGAACAAATAAATTACGAAAAAGAATTGGTTTTTCAAGCAGATAGACGAAGAGCTACTGTTGAATTTATTAAAAACATATCCGATTTATGGTATGATAAATCAATTGAATTGGTTTTGTTTAGAAATCAATTAATAGATAGAAATGTAAGTGAAATCCTTAATTTATTGGAGTATGCTATTGAGTTTGTTCAAAAACCTATTTCAATTTTTGATGCTTTGGAATTGTCTAGAGCCATTTTAAAATTAGATTTACCTGCATCAAAATTGGATATTGGTAAATTAGTTTTTGAATACCACTTGGATAGTAACAATTATGAGAACACCAATGATTTTATAAAAGATAAACTTAAAAACGCGAATAAATCAACTGAAATTAAGCCTAAAAACATTGTTTTGTATGGCTTTGGTAGAATAGGACGTCTATTAGCTCGTGAATTAATGACCAAATCTGGTAAAGGAAAACAAATGCGTTTAAGAGCAATTGTAACACGAGGAGAAATAAATAAAGTAATCTTGGAAAAAAGAGCCTCACTTTTAAGAAGCGATTCTGTTCATGGTGATTTTATGGGAACCGTTCAAGTTAATGAAGAAAAACAAGCTTTAATCATAAACGGTACAACAGTACATATGATAAGTGCAAAACAACCCGAAGACATTGATTATACGCTGTATGGTATTAATGAAGCTTTAGTGATAGATAATACAGGTGCCTTTAGAGACGAAGCAGCACTTACAAGACATCTTAATTGTGTTGGAGTTGATAAAGTATTGCTAACTGCGCCAGGCAAAGGAATTCCAAATATAGTTTATGGTGTCAATCATACCGATTATAATCCCGATAAAGTATCTATTTTTTCTGCTGCTTCTTGTACAACAAATGCAATTGCACCTGTTTTAAATGTAATTGAGGATAGTTTTGGAATTGAAAACGGTCACTTAGAAACAATTCACGCGTATACAAACGATCAAAATTTAGTGGATAATATGCACAGTAAATACCGTAGAGGTAGAGCTGCAGCACTCAATATGGTTATTACAGAAACTGGCGCTGGGAAAGCAGTTTCAAAAGCATTACCAAGCTTAGAAGGTAAATTAACTTCCAATGCAATTCGTGTTCCTGTACCAAACGGTTCATTAGCCATATTAAATTTACGATTGACAAACTCGGCAAGTGTTGATAGTATAAATACAATAATGAAAAAATATGCCTTAGAAGGAAATTTAGTTGAGCAGATAAAATATTCTATGGATAATGAGTTAGTTTCTAGTGATATTATTGGCACAACAGCGCCTTCAATTTTTGATAGTAAGGCAACTATTGCAACTGATGATGGCAAAAGTGTTGTTATTTATATTTGGTATGATAATGAATATGGCTATTCTCATCAAGTCATGCGATTGGCTAAGTATATCTCTAAAGTACAGCGTTTTACCTATTATTAATTATTCTAATTTGATTATGATATGACACTATTTATAATCATTTAAAAAACTTAAAAAGACTATTATCTATTAGAAACTTTACGTTTCTTTGTAAAAGAAAGTATAACTATTTTACACTCATTAAATACTTGGCAACAACTGTAAATTCCATAGTATCCGATATAAAGAAAGGAGATATTAAACCCATTTATTTTTTAATGGGTGAAGAATCGTATTATATAGATAAATTATCCAATTTTATTGAAAACACTATCTTAACCGAAGCAGAACGTGGTTTTAATCAAATGACAATTTACGGTAGAGACGCTTCAATTGATGAAATTATTTCCAATGCGAAACGATTTCCAATGATGGCAAAATACCAAGTAATATTGGTTAAAGAAGCCCAAGATTTATCACGCTCAATTGAAAGTTTAGTATCTTATGTTGAGAATCCACAACTTTCAACTGTTTTAGTGTTTTGCTATAAGTATAAAAAAATTGATGCACGTAAAAAACTATCAAAAGCCATTAAAAAACAAGGTTTTGTACTGTTTGAAAGTAAAAAATTATACGACAATCAAATAGGGGATTGGATACGGAAAGAATTGGCTCGACGACAATTTAATATTGATCCCAAAGCGGTGCATATGTTAGTGGAGTTTTTAGGCACAAACCTAAGTAAAATTGCCAATGAACTTGATAAATTAACGCTTGTTCTAAAACCAGAAAATGTAATTTCTCCCGATGATATTGAGCGAAATATTGGGATAAGTAAGGATTATAATAATTTTGAATTGCGAAAAGCAATCAGTTTAAAACAAATTGTAAAAGCCAATAGAATTATTAACTATTTTAATCAAAACCAAAAAGCAAATCCATTAGTATTGACCCTATTTTCTGTAAATGATTTATTTACAAAATTGTTGCTATTACACGGTTTAAAAGATAAGTCGCAAAATAATGTAGCTGCAAAATTAAGAGTTTTGCCCTATTTTGTTAAGGAATACTTTGATGCTATGCACAATTATCCAATGCGTAAAGTGTCACAAATTATAACAGTATTACACGAAGCAGATATGAAAAGTAAGGGCGTTGGCGCAAGTTTGCATTCAAGAAATGATATATTACGCGAATTGCTATTTAAAATAATGCATTAAAAATTAAAATTATGAAACTAGGAAAAGTAAATACATTAAAAGTAGGTAGAATTTCACAATTTGGTGTGTATTTAGTTGATGATGAAAATAATGAAGTGCTAATGCCCGATGAGCTTGATGCAGATGATGTAGAACTAGACGAACTTATTGAGGTGTTTATTTATTTAAATAGTGATGATCAATATGTTGCCACTATAGAAAAACCATTCATTGAGACCAATAAATTCGCCTATTTAAAAGTAAAAGATGTCAATAGAGTTGGCGCATTTATGGACATTGGTATTCCCAAAGATTTAATGGTTCCTTTTGCAGAGCAAACCGAAACAATGTATGCAGATAGTTGGTATTTAGTGTTTATGTTTGTGGATGAAGAAACGGATCGTTTGGTTGGTTCATGTAAAGAAAATGACTTTATTTATACCGATGAAATTGAACTAGAAATAGGCGATCAAGTTGATATTTTAATGTATCGGAAAACAGATTTGGGAATGCATGTAATTGTTAATAATATGCATAAAGGCTTAGTTTTTAACTCAAATATTCATAAACAAATTTTTGAAGGCGAAACCGTAAAAGGTTATGTACGCTTGGTAAGAGAAGATGGGAAAATTGATGTTTCATTGGAGCCATTAGGTTACAGACAAAGTATAGATCCAACAAGTGAAATTATATTAACAAAACTACACGAAAATAATGGTCAAATTTTATTGACCGATAAAAGTTCGCCAGATCATATTAAAAGAGAGTTAGGCTTAAGTAAAAAAGCATTTAAGCGCGGTATTGGTAACTTATATAAACTTAAAAAAATTGTGATTTTAAAAGAAGGCATCCGTATTGTTGAAGACAAAAAATAAGTTTTAAAACCGTTTCTTTTCCAATAAATTACCGTTTGAATCATAAGCACGCCAAGTACGATTTTGAGTGCCTTTTTTAAAGTGTCCTTTGATTTTAACTTCGCCATTGGTGTAATATTCTTTATAACGACCATTTCTAATACCATCTTTTAAACTAACTTTAGTTTTTATTGCACCATTTGGAAAATAGGTAATATAGTCTTTGGCATTTAAATCTTCAGGATAAATTTGTGGAATATTAAATAATGTACTTGGTTTTACAGTTAGAATATTTTCATTGGAATTTGTGTTATTTGTAATGGTGGAGTTTGTTAAACTTGGACCAATTGAAACATTAGCTTTAAATTGCGTTTTACTTTTTACAATAATAGGGTCTTGATAGCTAATGATTAATTTACTTTTAAACAGGTTTACATAAGGTGTTAGCTGAAAGCCTATTTGCGGAAAGCAAATAATAAAATCTTTATTTTTATCAATTTGAAGTTTTGTTTTATTATCTGCTAGTTGATATAAATTATCATATAAAACAGGTGTGTTTATATAAGTATAAACGCTAGATTTTTCATCAAAATAATTATTAAAATCCTTATAATCTTCACTTGTAGATAACGTTTCCTTACCAATATAATCATCAATAATAATTTTTATAGTATTTGGGTTGTTACTAAAAACAACATAATCATCAATAATTGAATAATAAGGTTTGTCAAATTTATCAAAATAATCGCCTAAAAACACTTTAAAAAAACCTTTAATAGATAAATAATTTATAGAATAATTTTTATAAGAGACACCTTTAAATTTAACAGGTGTTTTCTTTTTAATTTGTTTCAAAATGAAATTTAAATTCTTTTGAGTATTGATTTTATTGTTTGTTTTTACAACTAGAGCCGCATTGTTTTTAGTAGATGAATAGGGAGAATGCAACTGTAAAATGGCAATTTCATCGGCAATCCAAGAAATGAAATTATCTTTAATACTGATGTCTAAAAAATTTTCGATCTTATCCCAACTATCTTGGTATTTTTTATAGTTAGAAGGTTCTTTCTTCTTAAGATCTTCAAAATTTTTATAAAAATTATCAAAGCTGTCAAAAGAAAAGCTAAGATAAATAGAAGTTCTCTTAGGTGCTATATTATCAACAGTTCTTTTGCCAACACCCGATTTTTGTAATGCTTTTAAATAAGTAGCGGTACTGTTATTTGTATTTGTAAAGCCTTTTGCAAGCATAATGTTATTGCGCAATAAATTGAAATGAAATCCAGAAAACTTTAAACTTTCACTAAGTTCTTGTATCGATTTATTGGGTTTGTCAGAGAAAACCTTTAAATAATCATCTAATTTTGAATACTGTACATAAAGACGAAACATTTTGTCAAATCCAACTTTTTTGTTTATTTCAATAAAATTATGATCTCTACCTATAACTGGCTCAGCATATTGATCGATTGATGCTTCCACCAAACTGTGAAGATAGGATGCAATTAATTGATTTTCGATAAAAGAAATGTACAAGGTTTCTCTACTTTTTTTATCGTAAATCTCGATTATTTTATGGTTATGATAGTTACGTTTATTGACACTGTAATCATCATTAATAAAGGAATTGAGATGGTTTTTTAAGAGTTTTAATTTGGCAATTTTTTGGAGATCGGCAATGAATAGTAAACCGTATTTTTTAGTTTGGTAAGTATGTGCTGAAATTAATACAGATCGATTTCCTATGAAATCTATTAGTTTTTTTTGTTTGTTGAATATGCCATCAAATCCGTTTAAACTTTCCGTTAAAGTTTTAAAGTAGTCATTTTTTTGAAGATGAACCCACGTATCACTATGACTAATTGCATCCCAATTTTCAATTGGCTTTTGAGTTTCAATAATATAAACAGCATCTTTTGGTACCAGATAAATTGCGTTAATAGTGTGTGTTGGTGCTAAAAAAAAAACATAGGCCTGATAGGCTAAATAACCAATTAATGCAATAAGAGAAAAGATGATAATTT
>JAZGEV010000046.1:0-5368 GCA_036478895.1 Flavobacteriaceae bacterium
ATTGTCTGGAATGGTGTTTTTGTATAACTTTTCATTAAAAATTAATACACCAGACGTTGCTGGACCTCCTAAAAATTTATGAGGTGAAAAGAAAATAGCATCAAAATAACAGTATTCATCCTTATGCATATCAACTTCAACATACGGTGCGGAACACGCGTAATCTACAAAGCAAAGCCCTTTATATTTATGTATTAACTTTGAAATTTCAAACACATTGGGTTGAATTCCTGTTACGTTTGAACACGCAGTAATGGAAGCAATTTTAATTGGACGTTCAGTATATTTCACTATTAATTTTTCAAAACTTTCCATGCATACCAAACCTTTGTCGCAATATGGAATTATTTCCACATCGGCAATGGATTCCAACCATGTTGTTTGGTTGGAATGATGTTCCATATGTGTAATAAACACTATTGGTTTCATTTCATCTGGAACCGTTGTAAATTCTTTTAAAGTATCCGAAATTCGCAAACCCAAAATACGCTGAAATTTATTTACAACACCTGTCATGCCACTACCTTCGGTAATTAAAATATCACTATCATTAGCATTTACATGATCTTTAATAATTTGACGCGCCTTATGATACGCACGTGTCATTACAGAACCAGTAACCGATGTTTCGGTATGAGTATTGGCTACAAATGGTCCAAAATCGTTTAATATTTTTTCTTCAATAGGTCTATATAAACGGCCACTTGCTGTCCAATCCGTATATAAAATTTTCTGTTCTCCGTATGGAGATTGAAACGTTGTATTTACACCAACAATGTTATTTCTAAATTTTTGAAAGTATTGTTCTAAAGTCATACACAAATTTATACATTATATTTTAAAACGCCAACCAAAGGAATAAATAGCTTCAAAAAATCCAAAATGTTGTTTTGCATTATCTACTTTATCGTTGGTTGTTCTTATTTTGGGCATATTTATATAGCCATACTTCATATCAGCTTGTAAATAAAAATGCTTGTAAAACGTTAAATTTAAACCTGCTTTTGCAGATAATCCAAATCCAGAAACATGAAAATCATCATGGCGTTCTTTACCTAATAATCTGGTATTTGTTTTTGGGTATAAAAAACCTATATCAATTCCTTCTTCTAAATTTACTTGAAATTTATCGGTTTGTATGCCCAATAATTCATTAAAATTATCAAACCTATTTACCGCTGCAAAAATATAATTCAACCCATCGGTATGTTCAAAACGTAAAAAATCGTAGGCTAAATTTATAGTATCATCATTATAAACACCATCATAAGTAGGATTACCAATATTTATTTCGCCATCAATTTTCACATCTACATATTGATAAATAACATATTTCATATGATCATAACCTAAAATTACATTGTAATTATCTTTGAAAAAATAACCCACTTTTGCATTGGTTGCAGGCAAGGTTAAATCAGCTGGCGAAAAAAACTTAATTCCAAATGGATTTGGTTTGTCTTGAGATTTAACATCGTATAAAGTAAAATCATAGCCATTGCCAGAAAAGTGAATATCAGAAGCCGTATATGAACTTCGGTTCCAACCCCAAGAAGCAAAAAATTGTCCTTTTCTAGAGTTTAAATCACTTTTTACAACAGGATCATCGTTCTCAATAATATGCGCTTGCTGAGAAAAAATCAGTTGCATCTGTAAAAAGAGCAATCCAATTAATACTATTTTTTTCATTGTTGTTAGTTTAATTTTGAATGTAGATTTTTTAAATATTGAGCTCTAACTCATTGAACACTAAATCCCTGCAATTTCAGCTATTTCTTTCATCATTTTTTCTGCTAAAGCATCGGCATTTTTTTGAGTATTACTTTCAGTATAAATACGGATGATAGGTTCTGTATTTGATTTTCTAAGATGTACCCATTCAGTTTCAAAATCTATTTTTACGCCATCAATAGTAGAAACATCTTCATTTTTATAAATGGCTTCTATTTTAGTTAAAATATCTGTCACATTTATTTGAGGCGTTAATTGAATTTTATTTTTACTCATAAAATAACTTGGATACGAATCTCTCAATGCTTTACAACTTATTTTCTTCTTTGCCAAATGACTTAAAAACAAAGCAACACCAACCAAAGAATCTCTTCCATAATGTGACGCTGGATAGATGATGCCTCCATTACCTTCACCTCCAATTACGGCATTACTATCTTTCATTAGTTGCACTACATTTACTTCGCCAACGGCACTTGCTTGATAATTCCCGTTATGCTTATTCGTTACATCACGTAATGCTCTTGATGAGGATAAATTGGATACTGTATTTCCACTAGTGTGTGATAATACATAGTCTGCACAAGCCACCAATGTATATTCTTCACCAAACATAGAACCATCTTCACTCACTAACGCCAAACGATCTACATCTGGGTCAACAACAATTCCTAAATCTGCTTTTTCTTTAACCACTAATTTTGAAATTTCGGTTAAATTCTCAGCTAAAGGTTCTGGGTTATGAGGAAACTCACCGTTAGGTTCGCAATACAATTTTACGCATTCTACATTTAAAGCTTCCAATAATAACGGAATTGCAATACCGCCAGTTGAATTTACAGCATCTACAACCACTTTAAATTTGGCTTTTTTAATCGCTTCAACATCAACCAAATCTAATTTTAGCACTTCATCAACGTGTAGTTTCATAAAACCTTCCTTCTTAGTATACGTCCCCAAATCATCAACTTCGGCAAAAACATACGCATCATTATCGGCTATTTTCAGTATCTCTTTTCCTTGTTTATCATTTAAAAATTCACCTTTCTGATTCAGTAATTTTAACGCATTCCATTGTTTTGGATTGTGTGATGCTGTTAAAATAATACCACCATCTGCTTTTTCAATTGGCACCGCAATTTCAACTGTTGGCGTGGTTGACAAACCTAAGTCAATCACATTTATTCCCAAACCAACCAAAGTGTTTGCCACTAAGCTACTTGCCATTTTACCAGAAATTCTTGCATCTCTACCGATAACAACAGTTAGTTTTTTTTTCTTTGTCACATTTAGCGGAGTCGAGATGCTATTTAATAAAAAATAACCATAAGCCGATGCAAATTTTACAATATCTATTGGAGTTAGATTGTCATTTACCTTGCCTCCTATTGTACCACGTATTCCTGAAATTGATTTTATTAGTGTCATAGTTTTTTTATTATTTTACAAAATTACGGAATTTATGCGTTAACTTTTAAACATCAATCATATTAAATATATAAAAGAAATTTTAATTAAAATAGTTTTTTTAATGTCATCACTATCTTTAACAAATATTTAAATCAACAATATGCAGTCTTTGATGCAAAATTAGTAGTTTTGTAAAAAACATATCATATTGAGACTATTCATAACCATTTTAACAGTACTTATAACATTAATTTCTTATTCACAAGATAAAAAAATTGACATTATACATGCCGATTTTTTTGATATTGATGAAGAAAATCATCCTGGAGCTACTATAGGTTTAGGTAATGTAACTATTGAAGTAGATGGCGCTACACTTAAATGTAAAAAAGTGTTTTTTTATGAAAAAGAAAATTACTTACAAGCACTTGGTGATGTGCTTTTAAACCAAGCAGACACAATAACACAAACAAGCGATTATATTGAATATGATGGCAAAACAAAGCAATCTCTATCTTGGGGGAATGTGGTGTTGAAAAACCAAACAATGACACTTAAAACGGATACGTTACATTTTGATAGAGTTGCACAACAGTTGTTTTATAAACATCGCGCAACTATTGTAGATGATACCAATACTTTAAAAAGTAAAAAGGGAAACTATTATCTAAACGAACATAAATTTATTGCAGATACTGATGTTATTATTACCAATCCAGATTATGTGTTAAAATCCAAACATCTCGATTATTATACCGATTCGGGTAAAGCATTTTTACGTGGAAAAACAACTATAAAAGGTGAAGAGTCATTTATTTATGCAGAAAAAGGGTTTTATAACACTAAAGCAGACATCTCACATTTTAATAAAAACGCCTATATATTATATCAAGACAGACGGATTGATGCGGATAGTTTATATTATAATAGAAAAAACGGATTTGCATCAGCTACAAAAAATGTTGTAATGACCGATACGGTAAATAAAATGGTTCTAAAAGGACGCTATGCAGAGTTTTATCAACATAAAGATTCCGCTTTTGTTGTAGGAAAAAGATCTGTTGCAATAAGTGAAACTGAAAAAGGAAAGTTTTTTATTCATGGAGATACTTTACTATTTACTGGAAAACCTGAAAAACGCATTGTAAGAGCATATCATCATGTGAAATTTTTTAAAAATGATCTTAGCGGTAAGTGTGATTCACTGTATTCCGATAAAGAAAATGGATTATTAAAGTTATTTCAAAAGCCAGTCTTATGGACAACCGATGGACAAATAACAGGAAAATACATTCATATTTTAAGCAATACTAAAACAGAACAACTGGATAGCCTAAAAGTTTTGGGAGATGCTTTTTTAATTCAGAAAGACAGCATTAAAGGATTCAATCAAATTAAAGGTCGAGATATGTATGCAAATTTCACGGAAAACGAACTGCAAGCAGTTGATTTTATTGGTAATGGTGAAACGCTTGTCTATTTAAGAGATGAAAGTGCAAAAAAAGAATTATATGGTATTCAAAAAACCATTTGTAATAAAATTCATGTGGAATTTGAAAACAAAGAAGCCACTATAATGGAATTCTATCAGGAAGAAAGTGAGACTTTTCCACCTTCTAAATTACCAGAAAATGCACGTGAATTAAAAGACTTTATTTGGCGAGAAGAAGAAAGACCAAAAAATGAAGATGATATTTATGAAAAAAAGATTTTAGAAGAAATTGAAAAAGGCCCAAAATTATAAAACGTAATCAAAAAAGATTTTTTCACATATCAAGCGCAAACTACAAATTCACCTTTGGCAATAGAAATTAGCCACGCAAAAGGGTCATTTGTTTATGATACTAACAATAAAAAATATTTAGATTTTATTGCTGGAGTATCTGCAAACACTTTGGGACATAGCCATCCAAAAATCAAAGAAGCCCTTAAAACACAAATAGATAAATACTTGCACGTGATGGTTTATGGCGAATTTGTGCAAGAACAACCTGTGGCATTATCTAAATTATTGGTAGAAAATTTACCTTCAAATTTAAATCAAGTCTACTTGGTAAACTCTGGTACAGAAGCTACCGAAGGTGCTTTAAAATTAGCTAAAAGAGTCACTAACCGCAGTGAATTTATAGCCGCAAAGAAAAGTTATCACGGCAATACGCAAGGCGCCATGAGTGTTTGTGGTGTTGAAGAACAAAACAGAGCTTACCGACCACTTTTACCCAATGTA
>JAZGEV010000047.1:0-7441 GCA_036478895.1 Flavobacteriaceae bacterium
ATAAATAAATAGGTGTTTGTAGCGTTTCCATTTGTTAAAAAATAGCTATTCCAAAAAGGATTTTGCCTTCCTGTATCTGCAGCATAACCTGGGTTAGATAACACATTTTCTCCAGCAGCTAAAAAACTAGCACTACTTAATGTTGCAAATTGAGAAGCTACAAAAGATTGCATATCTGTATCTGAAGAAGAATTAGCTCTTACCAATAATTTTAATTTTAAGGTATTAGCAAATCTTACCCATTTATCCATATCTCCACCCATCATAACATCAGATGCTCCTGGGTTTTTTGCTTCAATACCAGCATTACCAATCATTGCAACAGCACTATCTAAAGAACTTACAATACCTTTGTAAATATCCATGGCATTGTCATAAGCTGGTTGATAATTATCACCTCTTTGAAAAGCTTCAGAATAAGGAGCATTTCCATACATATCAACTATATATTGCATATTGTGTGCTTTTAAAATAGTTGCAATAGCAGCAAAATTTACATTCTCATTAGAATTTAAATTAATAATAGCTTGTAATTTATCCGTTGCTAAATACATATTATTCCATATTCCAGCATAAAATGTATTATTAATATTGTAAAAATACTCATCATCATTACCACCGGTAAAGTTAGTAACATCACCAGCCCATTGGTTCATCATTGTAGTCCCAAATCTGTTTTGTGTACCTAACTTTGCAGATACTGATCCATTTTGTGCAGCAGGTAATATTAACTCAGGAGTTACTTGATCCGCTGATGGATTATTAACGTCGTCGTTTACATCTAAATACTCATCACACGAAGTAAAACTAAGCGCAGTAATTAAAAGTAATATTGTTATTTTTATAAGTTTCATAATTAATATGTTTTAAAATTTTAAATTAAGACTAAAACCTAAAGTTTTAGTGTTTGGATTGTTACCTACTGTACTTATTCCTGCATTTCTAGCACCACCTACATTAGATGATTCTGGATCAACATAACCTTTGTTTTCAGCAGATAAAATAGTAATTGGATTACGAGCTTGAACTCCCACAGTAATATCAGATAGACCTGTCTTTCCAATAAAATTTGATGGTAAATCATAGCTAAATGAAATCTCTCTAACTTTAAATGCACTAGCATCAATTACTAAGTTACTAGCAACCGCTGTATAATTACCTGAATAGTAATTTAAGAATCTACCAGGTCCACCAGAAGCAGTTGGCGTACTAGTGTTTGGTATATATGATCCAGCATTATTTGGATCCTCAATTACAGAATTTGGAAAAATAAATTCATTCCTTCCATTTTCAGCTGATTCAACTAAATAACCAGACCAAGCTAATTGACGTTTAGTACCAGAATATAATTTATGTCCACCTCTATAATCAGATACAAATCCTAAAGTAAATCCTTTATATCTTAACGTTGAATTTAAACCAACAGTGAATTTTGGAGTCGCTTGACCTAATGCAACAAAATCATTATTAATTAATGGTGTACCATTAGAACCAATAATTACTCTACCTTGATCATCTCTCTGAAAATCAGTACCTTTTATTAATGGGAAGACCTCACCAACTTCAGCAAAAATTCCAATTAATGTACCACCTCTAATAGAAACAGACGTACTTTGATCAGAAACCTTTGTAACAGTCATTTTATCTGTTGCGTAACTTGCGTTTATATCCCAAGCAAAATTATCATTCTTAATTGCAGTCCAACCTAAATCAAATTCAAATCCCTTAGTATCAGCTTCACCAATATTGATTCTGTTATTTGTAATACCAGCTCCATATGAAGTACTAATATTACTAATTTGATCTTTTGCAGTACCTGTATAAGCAGAAGCGTCTAAGCGAATTTTACTATCTAAAAATTCCATTGTTAAATTAACCTCATTTGCAATTACAAATTCTGGCTTTAAGAAAGGGTCTGTAATACTTGAAGAAGGGAGGAATGCATTGGTACTTCCATAAGGGAATTCACCATAAAAGCTTCCAGATGCTTGTGATAAAGAATTATTAACAGATGCATAACCTACAGATCTTGCATTACCAACTTTCACATAACTATAAGAAACTTTCATTCTATTTAAAATATCACCTCCAAAGTTATCAAATGCTTTTGTAGGTATGAAAGATATACCTGCACTAGGATAGAATAAAGATCTATTATCTTTATGTAATCTAGATAACCAGTCATTTCTTCCCGTTACATTTAAGAATAAATAATCTTTATACCCAAATGTAGCATCAGCAAATAAAGCTTGACCTCTTAGGAAACTTTTTGAATCACTTGTAGTAGGTGTTCCACTAACATTTGAAATGTTATAAAAACCAGGTATTGTTAAATCAACACCACTTACACCAGTACTTGTGCTTTTAACATCATCCATTGTATATCCAAGATGCCCATCAAACTCCCAATTATCAGTTAACTTATATTCAAAGTTAGAAACTAAATCAGCATATTTTTGTTTGTAAATTCCATTAGATGAACCATAAGAAGATTGCACCGTTCTAGTAAAACCTGATAATGCGTTTACAGCTGCAGATTCAGTAAAAGCATTTGCATAGTTGTAACCATCAGATACAGAATTGTATGTGTTTAATGTTGAGTTGAATGAAATGTTATCATTCAATTCATATCCTAAAGTAACACTTGCATTAACTCTATTATTATCAGAAAATGAACGTTGATTATCTCTTCTCCAGTATGGAGACATGAAATAACCATTCCAGTGAGAATCATTACTTGAATCAGCAAATTGATTAACATCAATATTTGTTGCCGTTTGTAATAAATCACCTAAAGTAGCAGCGCTAGTTCTTTCGGTTCCAGTTTTAATATATTGAATATTTGTAGAAACATTAAATTTACCCAGCTGTTTACCAGCTCTTAAATTTAAAGTATTTCTCTTTCTAGTATCGTCTTCAATGATAAATTCTCTATTTGATTGACCAGCAGAAAAATTAATGTAAGATTCTTTTGATCCACCACCTAAAGTAATGCTATTATTAAAGGTTAAACCAGTTTTATAAAAATCTTTAATATGATCAGAACCTAAAGTTTCATATGGCATATATCTATATGAACCATCAGCCAAAGGCAAACCTACTGGCACAGAAGCACCATCAAATTCAGGTCCCCAAGCACCATTTTCATATACAAAGTGAGTGAATTGACCACCACTAGCCCAACCTTGACCGTAACGTGTTTGTCTTTCTGGTAAATATGCAACAGTTTCAAAATCTGTAGATGATTTGAAAGCAATGTCAAATCCTTTACTATCAGCTCTTGTTCTTCCTTTTTTCGTTGTAACAATTATAACACCATTGGCACCTTGTGCACCATATAATGCTGCTCCACTAGCACCTTTCATTACATTTACATTAGCAACAGATTCAGGATCTAAAGAGTTAAATAATGCCGTAGTACTTGGTACGCCGTCAATTACAATTAAAGCCTCGTTACTTCCAGAGAAAGAACGAACACCACGTAAATTAATCGCTGATGATTCGTTGACACCAGAACTTGTTTTAGTAATTCTCAAACCAGAAACCTTACCTGTTAAGGCGTCAGCAATGTTACTTGCAGATGCTCTTGTAAGTTCTTCAGATTTAACCTCTTCAGTAGAGGCAGCAATTTCGTCAGGCTTTCTTTGAATACCAAATGCTGTTGTAATTACAACCTCAGTAAGTGTATTTCCACCTTCAAGCATTGTTACATTAACTGTATTAGAAGTGCCTACGATTTTCTCTAATGTTTCAAAAGAAACGTGTGAAAAAACCAATTCATCACCAGTTTTAGCTTTAATAGTATATTTACCATCAAAATCTGTTACTGTACCTTTATTAGTACCCTTTACAATTACCGAAATATCTGCAACAGGACCATAGTCATCAGACACAGTTCCGGAGATACTTCTTTCTTGTGCAAACGATAGTTGCACCACAAACGCTAATAGTAGCGTCAAAATTCCATTCATCTTTGTTTTCATTTGTATAATTATTTGAATTAATTAGCGCCAAATGTCTTAATAAAAAGTTAAAAAAGCAAATATTTAACAATAAATATGTTAAAATAAGTTAATTAAACTCCGTTTATACATTATTAAGATGTTAAGACTTTGAAAAGGTTGCGTTTAAGTCATTAAAAAAATGAAATTATTTCAAAATGAATTAGACCCTTATTGAAATTAAATGGCTCATTCTCCAGTTTACCTATTGAATAACTCATATTTAACATGCCATTTTTTATTGTAAAGGCGTAACCAAAACCAAAACTGAAAAGATGAGATTTGTTGTTAATTATTTTATTTTCAATAAGGCCTACATCTGTAATTGAATATAAATAAGATAAATCATTGGTTTTATATTTAAATTCAGTTTGCAAAATGTTAAATTTAGAGGCATTGACACTTTCTTCTTGGAAACCTCTTATGCTTTTCTTTCCGCCAATTCTAAATAACTCGTTTGTTAAATAGTTATTTGAAATTAAGTTGCTACTTATTGTTTGAAGTGAAAAGCTAGCTTTGTTATTAATAGATTGCCCGTAGAACATTTTTAAATTGATTTTTTTTTGTGCAATTGTGGATTCAGAATCATCTCTTATGCCTGCTTCAGCAATAAATTTAATCTCTAGGTTTCTATTAGTATTCATGGACTTATTGTATTGGTATCCTATACCGTAAAAAGAACTAGTATAATCTTTTAAAGAAGTATTATTTTCGTGTTGATTTAAAGTGGTGGATTTGTCAAAATTAAAATTACCAATTATGCTATGATTAGAATTAATTGCGTAATCAAATTTAATGGTTGGTTTTATTTGAATAAAACTTGCATCTCTATTAAAGAATAAAAAAACAATGTCAGTACTTATAGGAGATTTAAATATGAAAGGTATGCGAGAATTGATATTAATCTTTTTTTGCTTGCCAGAATTGCTGTTCCAAAAAAATGTAAAAGATTCTCCTTTATTAAATATATTATTGAGTTGAAGGTCAATATTACCATTCAATTCTACACCTTTTCCTGTTTCTTTTGAATTGAATCCGATAAGTCCGTCAAAGCGATTTGATCGTTTCTTTTTTAGATATATATATATTAAGGTAGAATCATTTGTAAATAATACTGCTGGTTTTTTAATTTCTTCAACAAAATTTAATGTCTTTATTGAATTTGAAATTAAGGTTAAATTTTTCTTATTAAAAGGTTTGTTGAGAAATGGTTTTAAAATATTTTCTTTTATATTTTTTGGGAAGCGATCGTATCCATTAAAAACAAACTTATCAATAACTCGATTTTTATTCTCTTGAATAATTAAGTTTGCATATGCTTTTTCTTTTTTCAGAATAATGTTATTCAAAGACACTTCGGCCATAGCATTTCCGTTATCATTGTAAAAAACCACTAATTCATTAAGAAAAGTTACGATATCACTAAAGTTAATTCTGATTGTGTTGTTGGTGATTTTATATTTAGTAGTTAAATTATATTTGTTAAAATCAATCGACTGATTGTATTTTAGATGTATGTCTTTAAAAAGCTTTCCTAAATAAAAGTTCGCTTCATAAGTGTTGTCATTTATTCTTATAAGATCGACATTGCTTTTTAAATACCCATATTCTTTAATTTCTTTATGAATTTTACTAATCTCTTTGTCTATTGATATTTTATTTGGAAATGTAGAGCTGTTTTTAAATTTCTTTAAAAAAGAGTTTTCAATACTATCTTTTGATTTTAAAAATAAATGTAACGATTGCGAGTTACAATTTGCAATCGTAAAAATAAAAATAACAATTAGAATGTTTTGTAGCTTGTTCAAGTACGAATTTTCTTGGTAATTGGGTTAGTATGTAGGTTGTAAAATAACAACTTTTTTTTCTTAATAATAAAAAAATAAAAATTAATAATTCTATTAGCTAAATAACCAAAATTATTTATATATTTGCAAACTCTTAAAAATAAGGGTTTATCATAATAGATAAAATTAGAAACGTAATTAATAAACAATTAGTATGCCTACTATACAACAATTAGTAAGAAAAGGAAGAATCAAAACAACCAAGAAGAACAAATCGGCTGCTTTAAATTCTTGTCCTCAAAGACGAGGTGTTTGTACGCGTGTATATACTACGACTCCAAAAAAACCAAATTCAGCAATGCGTAAAGTTGCAAGGGTAAGGTTAACAAATGGAAACGAAGTAAATGCTTACATACCTGGTGAAGGACATAATTTACAAGAACATTCGATAGTATTGGTTAGAGGTGGAAGAGTAAAAGATTTACCTGGTGTAAAATATCACATTGTACGTGGTGCTTTAGATACAGCAGGAGTTGAAGGTCGAACTCAAAGACGTTCTAAATACGGAACAAAAAGACCTAAAAAATAAATCTATTAATTAAAATTTCGAATTTAAAATTCAAAATTTAAAACTCAAAGAAAATGAGAAAAAGAGTAGCAAAAAAGAGAATTCTTTTACCAGATCCAAAATTCAACGATCAATTGGTAACTAGATTTGTAAATAATATGATGTTGGATGGCAAGAAGTCAACAGCATTTAAAGTTTTTTATGATGCAATGGATATTGTTGAATCTAAAAAAGCTGAAGGTGAAGAGAAATCTTCATTAGAGATTTGGAAAGATGCATTATCAAACGTTATGCCTCACGTAGAAGTGCGTAGTCGTAGAGTAGGTGGAGCAACATATCAAATTCCAATGCAGATTAGAGCTGACAGAAAAGTTTCAATGGCAATTAAATGGTTGATCCTTTATGCAAGAAAGAGAAATGAAAAATCAATGGCTCAGCGTTTAGCTGGTGAAGTTATTGCTGCATCAAAAGAAGAAGGTTCTGCTTATAAAAAACGAGTGGATGTTCATAAAATGGCAGAAGCAAATAAAGCATTTTCACACTTTAGATTCTAATTAGAAATGGCAAGAGATTTAAAATATACAAGAAATATAGGAATTGCTGCACATATTGATGCGGGAAAAACTACAACAACAGAACGTGTTCTGTTTTATACAGGAGTTTCACATAAAATTGGTGAAGTACATGATGGTGCTGCAACAATGGATTGGATGGAGCAAGAGCAGGAAAGAGGTATTACCATTACATCTGCAGCAACTACATGTACTTGGAATTTTCCAACTGAACAAGGTGAAAAAATTCAAGGAGAAACAAAGGGATATCATTTTAATATAATTGACACGCCTGGTCACGTTGATTTTACTGTTGAAGTGAATAGATCTTTACGTGTATTAGATGGTTTAGTCTTTTTATTTAGTGCAGTTGATGGTGTTGAGCCACAATCTGAAACTAACTGGAGATTAGCAGATAATTATAAAGTACCTAGAATTGGTTTTGTTAACAAAATGGACAGACAAGGTTCTGACTTTTTAAATGTAAACAAGCAAGTTCGTGATATGTTAAAATCTAATGCTGTTCCTATTGTA
>JAZGEV010000048.1:0-4599 GCA_036478895.1 Flavobacteriaceae bacterium
AAAATGTCATTCCTGCCTTTCGACTACGCTCAAGATAAACTTAGCAGGAATCTAGGCTGGCTAGATTTTTAATTTAAATTTTTGAGAGTTATTAGTTTGAGAATGTCACTTTAACACTCCTAATAAGCTAAGCTTGGTATCTTCAATAAAATATATTTTATCTCAATAACTCTCAGGAGGGCAATACTATTATTCATAATTTATAAAAACAAGGAATAAATTTTCTATGATTTAGAATTTTGTAATCCTGTAAATGTAAATTGAAACAAATGTCCCCTTGAGGATTAACGAAGAACAAAATGTATTTTGTTAAGAAGTTACCGAGCAAAACTCATTTGGGGTGCATTACAACTTATCCTTATCAATCTTAAACGGATTTTTAGACTTAGGATCTAACACATATTTTTTATATTTCCCATTTCTATAGCGATAAAAAATAAAAAAAGGCATTAAAATAAATGATAAGAATAGAATATCTAGTCCGATAATAATATCTGCCTTAGGATGCTTAGTACTTTTTAAGTAGAAGCCAACAATTAGGGCGCTAATAAAACCAATAAAGAGAATTTTTAAAGCTATTTTCATCTTAAACAGATTCTTTTGAACTGCGAAACTACAAATTTTATATCTTTAGCCTTATGAATGGAAACCAAATAATCAAAATTTCACTTTTTTTAACGATTTTATGCCTTTTTGGCTGTAATTCGACTCAAAAACAGCAAAAAATGACCAAAAACACTAAAAAAACTGTAATTGCACACCGTGGAGCATCTGGCTATTTACCTGAACATACATTAGTAGCAAAAGCAATGGCTTATGCCATGCATCCAGATTATTTAGAGCAAGATTTAGTATTGAGTAAAGATAATGTGCCTATTGTAATTCACGATATTCATTTAGAAACCGTAACAGATGTTGCCAAAAAATTCCCTGAAAGAAATCGAGAAGATGGGCGTTATTATGTAATTGATTTTACATTTGAAGAGTTAAAGCAACTCAACATTGTCGAAAGGTTTGATTCAAAAACTGGAAAAGCAGTTTACAAAGGAAGGTTTCCTTTAGGGAAATCACATTTCAAACTACATTCCTTACAGGATGAAATAGAACTCATACAAGGCTTAAATAAAAGTACAGGGAATAACATTGGGATTTATCCAGAAATAAAAGACCCAGAATTTCATCACAAAGCGGGAAAAGATATTTCGATTATTGTTTTAAAAATTTTGTCAGATTATGGCTACACTACAAAAAAAGACAATTGTATTTTACAATGCTTTGATGCAAAAGAGCTGAAGCGGATTAGAACCGAGTTAAAATCAGAATTATTTTTAATTCAGCTGATAGAGTTTGAAGAAGATGAGAAACATTTAAAAGAATATGCAACCTATGCCGATGGATTGGGACCATGGTACAAACGGATATTGAAAGGTAAAGATGCGCAAGGTAATTGGCAGACTACAAATTTGGTAAAAGATGCTCATGAATTGGGGATGGTTGTGCATGCCTATACCTTTAGAGCAGATGATTTAGGTGAATTTTCTTCATTTGATGATTTGCTAGACGTAGGGTTTAACACCTTAGACTTAGATGGTGTTTTTACTGATTTCCCTGATAAAGCTATGTCATTCTTAGACAAGAAATGATGTTATTTTGTCCCAAAACTATAGGAGTTTCAGAATCTCATTATAAGACCCTGATATAAATTCAGGGTGACGTTAACTCGTCACCTCAATCAATTTTTTACGATACGCAGTTAATAATTTTGATTTTGAGATAAAACCAAAATATTTTCCATCTTTGATAACGGGTAAATTCCAAGCCCCACTTTCTTCAAATTTTTTCATAATTACCTGCATGGTATCGTCCTCATAAAAAATAACTTCTGGAGCCTCGGTCATATAATCTCGTACAAAAGTAGTTTTGTATAATTTTTTATCAAACATAATTTGTCTGATGTTGTCTAGTAAAACAATACCCAAAAAATTTGAATTGTCATCAACGACAGGAAATATATTTCGTTGTGATTTTACAACACAATTTTTAAGCATCTTTCCTAATTTCATATCGGCTTGTACCGGAATAAAGTTTAGCTCAATGACTTTATCTAAATCCATTAATAATAAGGTGTTTTTATCCTTATCATGTGTTAGCAATTCTCCACGTTTTGCCAGGGTCATAGTATAGATAGAATGTGACACGAAATACCGTGTTATTGCAAATGATATGGCTGCAACCAACATTAAAGGCACAAACAGTTCATAGCCACCCGTAATTTCTGCAATGAGGAATATTGCGGTTAATGGCGCATGTAGTACACCAGCCATTAGCCCTGTCATTCCAATGAGGGTAAAGTTAGATTCAGAAACATGGAAACCCAAGCCAATATTATTAATAATTTTTGCAAAAGCATTACCTAATGCACTACCCATAACTAATGTGGGGATAAATATACCACCAACTCCACCAGCACCAAAAGTAGTAGTCATAGCTATAGCTTTAAAAACGGCAATTCCAATCAATAGGGCAATGACTATCCAAATATTTTCTAGATCTAAATTAAAAGGTGTATTTCCTATGGCAGCCAAATGATCATCTTTTAATAAATTATTAATCAGTCCGTAACCTTCACCATATAAAGGCGGAATAAGAAAAAGGATGACGCCAATAGTTAAGGCACCAATCAATAATCGTTTAAATCTACTTTCAAATCGTTTAAAAAAATTGGTTATAGCAAAGAAAACTTTAGAAAAATAGACAGAGGCAAAACCAGTAACAATACCTAATAGCACATAAAATGTAATATCTTTGATTTCAAACTTATCTATCAATTCAAATCGAAACAACACATCAGTTCCCATAAAAAAATACGAAGTTATAACAGCTGCAACAGAGGCTAATAATAGAGGTACTAAAGAAGCAAATGCTAAATCTAAACTAAACACTTCTACGGCAAAAATTATAGCTGCAATAGGTGCTTTAAACATAGATGCCATAGCACCTGCAGTTGCACAGCCAATCAATAGCATACGCGTTTTAGCATTCATATGAAATAGTTGAGCTGTATTTGAGGCTAGGGCAGTACCTGCACTTACTGCAGGACCTTGCAACCCTACAGAACCACCAAAAGCAACGGTTAAAGGTGCCGTAATCAAGGATGCAAAAATATTATATCTAGGAATAATTCCTTTAAGTTTAGAGATTGCATAAAGTGTAGTAGAAATACCATGTCCGATATGTTTTTTTAACCAGATTTTTTTAATGATAAAGACGAGTAGTAATCCAATGATAGGAAAAATAAAATATAAAGAATTTTGATAATTTTTAATGATATTCGTACCTAATCCTAATTGAATATAATGGGTAAAATTCTTTAATGCGGTTGTTCCCAATCCTGCTAAAAGTCCAACAAGGATACTTAATATATAAACAAATGTACGTTCAGAGATATGTTTATATCTCCAAATTAAAAATTGTGAAAACCATGTTTTAGATTGTGGCATTTGCTAATTTCTATACATTAATAATGTACTAACGTTTTTTTTAAAACTTAATTATCAGTTAATTACAATTTAATTATGTTTACCCCTTGCGCATTTTGAGTTTTTTTGGTATCTCTAACGTCAGTTCGAGTGATTTTTGATAAAAAATCGTATCGAGAACATTTTTTAACAATTCCGAAATTTCAGGAGACGAAATTTCATCAAAATGCACAATGAGTTATGTTTATATAATAGCTGCCCCTAACCATGAACCAACTACATAAGTTATTGCTCCAGCTGTGAGCCCAAATACGACTTGTCTAAAACCAGAATAAAAAACATTTTTACCAGTAAATAAGGTAATAGCCGCTCCAATAACAAATAAACCTATAAAACTTGAAATTACACTTAAATATAAGGCTTGTTTACCAGAAGTAAAAAAATAAGGGAGTAGCGGTATAATAGCTCCAAATGCAAATAAGAAAAAAGACACAAATGCAGCTTCCCATGGCGAGCCACCAAGATCTTCTTTATTAATTCCCAATTCTTCTGTAATCAGTGCATCTAATGCGGTCTCTTTATTTTCAAAAAGTTTATCTGCTAGTTTTTGTGCAGACTCTTGATCCATACCTTTAGCACGATAAATGAGCACTAATTCTTTCTTTTCTTCTTCAGGAGAAGCATCTAGTTCTTCCTCTTCAATAGCGATTTGATATTCATACAATTCTCTAGAACTTTGCACCGAAAGCCATTCGCCTAAAGCCATGGAAATTGCTCCAGCCAATAAACCAGCAGTACCAGTCAAAATAACAGTTGTATTAGAAACAGCAGCACCAACAACACCCATTACTAAACTCATATTTGAGACCAAACCATCATTTGCACCCATAACGGCAGCACGAAGGGCATTACCACCTACAGATTTATGCCTACCTTCAAATTGAGATAAAATAGTACCAGAAACAATTACTTTTTCACTATCGCGTACAGCTTCAATAATTTTAAGGTGATTGTGCTCAAAACCTGTAACTTTTTCACCTTTTTCTAATTTAGCTTTTACTGCACTTTTACCCAATTGTGCTTCAACACCAGCAAGACTATTAATAATACTTTCGTATCC